>DRLM01000162.1 GCA_011375345.1 Gammaproteobacteria bacterium | reverse complement strand
CACCGAGGCCGGAATCATGAAAATCCACACCACTTTGGCGAACACGTCGTATTCGGTAATACCGGCTTTCCAGCCGAAATAGGCCAGGCCGAACCCCACACCGTAGACACCCGCCGCGACGGCCAGCCCCAAGATTTTCGACTTGTATTTGAGCGGTGCGGCGCGTTTTTTGTAGTCCAGCAAATCCAGGTCAAAGGTGTTTTCCACCCGTTTTTGCAGCCGTTTTCTGATCTGCCTCTGGCTTTTGGTAGTTAACGACATTAATGCCTGTCCTCTCCTTCGTCGTCCACTTGCGGGAAGGTGGCGGCGTAGCGCGCTATCCATTCCCGGGCGGCCTGCTCGCTGCTGAGCTTGCGCTGTTCGTCCCGCCACACCCGTTGCTTGTATTCTTCGATGTGGCAGATCTGCTCCATCATGCGGGTACGAAAGGCGGCCTCGCCGGTAAAAGCCACGCCCACGTCGTATCCCTCGGGCGTCGCCCGGCACCACGCCACCCGGCCCTGGACGCGGAAATCCGGCGCCAGAACGGGGATACGCAACGTGATTTCCTCGCCTTCATCCACATAGCGCCGGGAATGAAAGCAAAGGCCACCAGCGCTGACATTGGCGAGACAGTTGGTTTGACGGCGCGCCCCGTTCGCCACGTCGAATTCCAGTGGGATACTGGCGGGATGACGGATGTATTCGCGCATGTCTACCAGGGGGGATGGCTGCTGGAAACGGGGTCATGTTAGCACAAAGCCCCACTCCCCGCCCGCCCCGCAGCGGCCCGGATTTATTCAATCAATACCGGAGTTTATAACCGGCGCGCAGCAAATACAGGGTGACACCGGCAAGGACCGACAGGCTTGCCGAAACCACCGTCAGACTGAGCCAGGGCGAGACGTCGGAGACCCCGAAAAAGGCGTAGCGAAAGCCGTCGATCATGTAGAAAAAAGGGTTAAAGCGGGACAGCCCCCGCCAGAAGGCGGGCAGGGAATGGAGGGAATAAAACACGCCACTTAGGAAGGACAGGGGCACAATGACAAAATTCTGAAAACCGGCCAGCTGATCGAATTTCTCAGCCCATATACCGGCCACCATGCCGAGGCTGCCGGACATGGCGCTGGCCAACAATGCGAACAACAACAAAAGCGAACCACTGTGCAACGGCAGATCGACAAACAACATGGCGACCAGGGCCACCCCCAGACCCACCGCCAGACCGCGCACGACGGCCGCGGCAACAAAAGCCAGGTAAAGTTCGGCGTAGGACAGCGGTGCCAGCAACATAAAGACAATATTGCCGCTGATTTTGGACTGAATCAGGCTGGAAGAGCTGTTGGCAAAGGCGTTTTGAATGACGGACATCATGACAAGGCCGGGGATCAAAAAAGCACTGTAGCCGACGCCATCGTAGACCTCCACATGCTCCTCCAGCACGTGGGCAAACACCAGCAAATAAAGCAAGGTCGTCACCACGGGCGCCAGCACCGTTTGCAGGGCAACCTTTTTGAATCGCGTCACTTCCTTGCGGAACAAGGTCAACACACCGTAGCCGTTCATGCCGAATGACCTGTCAGCTCAATGAAGACGTCTTCCAGATCCGCTTCCTCTGTTTCCAGATCCAACACCCGGGCGCCCTGGGCGCGCAGGGCATCCAGCACCGCGACGATGGAATCACGGCCTTTTTCCAATTGCAGACACAGCCGCGCGCCGTCCTGGGCGATCAGCCGCCCGGCGAAGGACTCCGCGGCCCGTGGCAACGGCGCCGCCAGCGTCAGCCACAGGCGGCGCTTGCGCCCCATCCCCCTTTGCATCAGGGCCTGGGTGCTGTCCAGCGCAATCAGGCGGCCATGATTGATAATGGCGATGCGTTCGCACAAGGCTTCGGCCTCTTCGAGATAATGGGTGGTGAGCACAATGGCGTGGCCGTCCCGGTGCAGGCGCTTGACGAAGGCCCACAAGGACCGGCGCAGCTCCACGTCCACCCCGGCGGTGGGCTCGTCCAGCACCACCACCGGGGGGCGGTGCACCAGGGCCTGGGCGATGAGCACCCGCCGCTTCATGCCGCCGGACAGGGTGCGCATGTTGGCGTCAGCCTTATCGGCCAGACCCAGAGCCTCCAGCAACTCGTCGATCCAGGCGACGTTGCGCCGGCCGAGGCCAAAGTAGCCGGCCTGGATGCGCAGGACTTCCCGCACGCTGAAAAAGGGGTCGAACACCAGTTCCTGGGGCACCACACCCAGACTGCGGCGGGCCTGACGGTAGTCCCGGACCACGTCGTGGCCCATGATGCAGGCGTGCCCGGAATCGGGTAACACCAGCCCGGCGAGAATACCGATCAGGGTGGATTTGCCGGCCCCGTTGGGTCCCAGCAGGCCGAAGAATTCACCCTGCCGCACGGTGAGATCCAGCCCCTTGAGGGCATGCAGTTGACCATAGTGTTTGTGGATTGCGGCAACACTGATGGCAGCGGTCATGAGCACCGGCACCCGTGCTTGAGCCAGTCCACCACCCGCGCCGCCACCTCGTCCAGGCTGTGATAGGGCCACAGCCGCACCCGCCCGGGATATTCCAGAGCCAATTGCAGCACGTTGCCGATGTTGATGCGGCGTCCGCCCGCCCCGGCGTGGTAAAAACCCAGCACCGGCGTGCCCCCGTGAATGAACCGCATCACGTTCACCCCGGAGCCGAAGCCCGCTTCGTCGAAACAATAAATGGCCGCCCGGGCCCGGTCCCGAAAACCTTCGTCCCGCGCCAGAAAAAAGCGGGTCACGGCGGTCTCCTCGTCCTCGTCCCGGTGAGCGGCGCGCCAAGCGGGCCAGTCCCGGTCGTAGTATTCGATGGGCTCGCAAATCTTGCGGGCCAAGGCGGCAACCTCCAGCCCGGGAAACTGGGCCTGGTAGTAACGAAAACGCGTGTCGAAGCCTAAGCCGGACGCCTCCAGGCACTCAATCACCCGCACTTTGAAATCGTGGGTGAGGTCAGTGGCGAACATCCCCTTGCCGCTCACATAACAGGGAATCACGAGGCCCCGCCTCCCAGTTCCTGCCGCAGGGTGCGAAGCACCGGCGCCGTGTCCGGGCGGACCTGACGCCACAGGCAGAATGATTCTGCCGCCTGCTCCACCAACATGCCGAGACCGTCGAGCACCCGCACCGCACCGTGGGCCTGGGCCCAGCCCATGAAGGGGGTGGGCCGGGCGCCGTACATCATCTCGTAGCACCAGGCTCCGGCGGCCAGGAGTTCGTCGGGCAAAGGCGGCAGCTCACCGTTCAAGCTGGCGGCAGTGGCATTGATGAGCAGATCAAAACGCCGCCCGGCCAGTTCGTCGAAACCGCCGCCGGCAACGGGGCCACGATCCGCAAAATCCGCGGCCAACTCCTCGGCCCGGGCCACGGTCCGGTTGGCGATGAACAGACAGCGGGGCTGTTCGGCCAGCAGCGGCGCCAGCACCCCCCGCGCCGCGCCGCCGGCCCCCAGCAGCAGCACCCGCCGATCCGCGAGCACGGCACCGTGATTGCGCCGCAGATCGCGCATCAGTCCCACCCCGTCGGTGTTGTCGCCGTGCAAACGGCCGCCCCGCTGGACAATTAGCGTGTTCACCGCCCGGGCCCGGTCGGCCCGCTCGCTGCGGCTGTCCACCAGGGCCCAGGCCTCCTCCTTGAAAGGCACGGTCACGTTCAGCCCCTGGCCACCGTTGGCGATGAAGCCGGACACCGCCTGGGAAAAACCGCCTGGATCCACCTGGATGGCGGTGTAGCTCAGGCGCTGCCCCGTCTGCGCCGCAAACAGGGTGTGGATGCGCGGTGACAGGCTGTGGCGGATGGGATTACCCATTACCGCATACAAGGCGGGTTGATCGAAATCGAACAGGCCCATGACGGTCTCACATGTGAAAGGCGGATCATTATAGCCAAGGGCGGGGCGAAACGGGCCGCCACCCACTGCGGATGGAATTGTTTTGCTGTTTTTCAATATGTTACCGTTCAACCCAGAGCCCATATGGAGACGCCTTCTTGGACCAGGACAACCCCACTCCGGAGCGGGCCGAAGATTCCCCGCCCCACACCGCCCCCGCACCCGCCGCGGAGGTTCTTCCCGCTGTCTTGCCCATTCTGCCCCTGGCCAACCGCCCGTTCTTTCCCGCCCTGGCCATGCCACTGGTGATGGACGAAGAGCGCTGGCTGGACACGGTCAAGGCCGCTGTGGAAGCCGAGCACAAAATGGTGGGACTGGTGCTGGTGGACACCGATTCGGTGGACGAAGCAGGCGTCGACAATTTTTTCGCCATGGGCACCGCCTGCCGCATCTACAAGGTGGAACGGGTGGAGGACAACGTGCAGGTGCTGCTGGAAGGCCTGCAACGTTTTCGCATCAGGCGCTGGATCTCCACCGAACGGCCCTTTGCCGCGCGGGTGGAGTACTTCCCCGAGGTGGACAGCGGCGATTCGGACGAACTCAAAGCCTACACCCTGGCCATCATCAACACCATCAAAGCGCTGCTGCCCCTGAACCCGCTCTACGGCGAAGAACTGAAAATCTTTTTGCAGCGCTTCGGCCCGGAGCAACCCTCCCGCCTGGCCGACTTTTCCGCCAGCCTCACCAGCGCCAGCAAGCACGAGCTGCAAAACGTGCTGGAAGCGGTGGACCTGATCGAACGCCTGGAAAAGGTGCTGCTGCTACTGAAAAAAGAAGTCGAGGTCGCCCAGGCCCAGGCGAAGATTCACAAACAAGTGGAAGAAAAAATCTCCGCCCGCCAGCGGGAATTTTTCCTCCGCGAGCAACTCAAGGCCATCCAAAAAGAATTGGGCCTGGCCAAGGACGACCGCACCGCGGAGCTGGAAAAATTCAAAGCCCGCATCAAAACCCTGGCGCTCAGTGACAGCGCCCGCAAACGGGTGAATGAGGAAATGGACAAGCTCGCGGTATTGGAAACGGGCTCACCGGAATTCGCCGTCACCCGCAATTATCTGGACTGGATCACCGCCCTGCCCTGGGGCCGGTACTCCGAAGACAATCTCGATCTGAAACACGCCAAAGAGGTGCTCGACCAAGACCACGACGGCCTGGATGACGTCAAAGAGCGCATCGTGGAATTCCTGGCCGTGGGCGCGCTGAAAGGCGAAATCGCCGGCTCCATCATCCTGCTGGTGGGCCCGCCCGGGGTGGGCAAAACCTCCATTGGCCGCTCCATTGCCCGGGCCCTGAACCGCCGGTTCTACCGCTTTTCCGTCGGCGGCATGCGCGACGAGGCGGAAATCAAGGGCCACCGCCGCACCTATATTGGCGCCATGCCGGGCAAAGTGATACAAGCCCTGAAAGAAGTGGACGTGGCCAACCCTGTCATCATGCTGGATGAGATGGACAAAATCGGCGCCTCGTATCAGGGCGACCCTGCCTCCGCCCTGCTGGAAGTGCTCGATCCCGAGCAAAACAGCAGCTTTCTGGATCACTACCTCGATTTGCGCTTCGACCTGTCGAAGGCCCTGTTCATCGGTACCGCCAACCAGCTGGACACCATCCCCCGTCCCCTGCTGGACCGCATGGAGGTGATCCGCCTGGCGGGCTACATCGCCAGCGAAAAAGTCAACATCGCCCTGAATCATCTCCTGCCGCGGCAGGTGGAACGGGCCGGGCTGAGAAAAAGCCAACTCAGGCTGGCCAAGACCGCCGTCGCGCACATCGCCGAACACTATGCGCGGGAAGCGGGGGTGCGCAACCTGGAAAAACGCATCGCCGCCATCTGCCGCAAGGCCGCGGTAAAGATACTGGAAGGGGAGCAAGCGCCGATCCGCGTCAACAGCAAAAATCTGGAGGACTACCTGGGCAAACCCGTCTTCCGGAAGGAACGGCCCGCCACCGGCATCGGCGTGGTCACCGGCCTGGCGTGGACACCATTGGGCGGCGCCACCTTGAGCATCGAAGCCACCCGCGTGCACGAACTGGCCCGCGGCTTCAAACTCACGGGGCAATTGGGCGGGGTGATGAAGGAATCCGCGGAGATCGCCTACAGCTATGTGCTCTCCCATGCCTTTGACTTCGGCGCCAACCCGGAGTTTTTCGACAAAGCCTTCATCCACCTGCATGTGCCCGCCGGCGCCACTCCCAAAGACGGTCCTTCCGCCGGCATCACCATGGCCACCGCCCTGCTGTCCCTGGCCCGGGGAGAACAAACCCGCCGCCGCATTGCCATGACCGGCGAACTCACACTCAGCGGCGACATCCTGCCCGTGGGCGGCATCCGCGAGAAAGCCATCGCCGCCCGGCGGGTGGGTATCAAAGATATCATCCTGCCCGGGAGCAACCGGGCCGACTTTGACGAAATCCCGTCGCACATCAAAGCGGGCATGAAGGCGCATTTTGTGGAGGTCTATGGCGACGTGGTGAACATCGTCTTTGCCCGGTCACGCTGAGCCCGCATCGCTGCGGCGCCCCGCCCGGGGGGCCACAAAAAACCTCATCCCCGCGAAGAGCGCTTTGTCCCAGACATCGGCGGGACATATAGGCGCATGCGCCCACCCAAGCGCCCTGCGATGAGGAAAACACCGGCACAGAGCACAGGTACTCAGCGGACAACGACGCTATTATTAACCCGGCAATTAGGATTGTCGGGTTAATAGCGCGGCACAGGGATGTGCCGCCATTGGCGCAAGTTAATGCGAGCCCGCGAAATACCAGCCATTTCGCACAATGGCGCCCGTATTTCACGGGCGGCAATCAAACAGGTCAGGACGACCTGTTTGATTGCCGGGTTAATAGAATAGGTTTTTTTGACCAGCATCACTCCATCATGAACGTCACCTTTTCCCCGACCATACCCCAGGTCGGCTTCGTCAGCCTCGGCTGTCCCAAAGCCACGGTGGACTCAGAACGCATCATCAGCCGGCTGCGCGCCGAGGGTTACGCCATCAGCCCCAGCCACCAAGGCGCCGACCTGGTCATCGTCAACACCTGCGGTTTCATCGACGCCGCAGTGGAAGAATCCCTGGAGGCCATCGGCGCAGCTTTGGCGGAAAACGGCAAAGTCATCGTGACCGGCTGTCTGGGGGCCAAGGGCGGCATCGTCAAAGAGACCCATCCGGCGGTGCTGGCGGTCACCGGCCCCCACGCCCTGGAGGAGGTGATGGCAGCCGTCCACCACCACCTGCCGCCCCGGCACGACCCCCGCACCAGTCTGATCCCGCCTCACGGGATCAAACTCACGCCGCACCACTATGCCTACATAAAAATCTCGGAGGGCTGCAATCACCGCTGCACCTTCTGCATCATTCCCAGCCTGCGCGGCGACCTGGTGAGCCGGCCCCTTGGCAGTGTGATGGAAGAAGCGGAAAGCCTGGTGGAGGCCGGCGTAAAAGAATTGCTGGTCATTTCCCAAGACACCAGCGCCTACGGCCTGGACCTCAAGTACCGCACCGGCTTTTGGAACGGGCGGCCCATAAAAACCCGCATCACCGGACTGGCCCGCGCCCTGGGCGAGCTGGGGGTCTGGGTGCGGCTGCACTACGTCTACCCCTACCCCCATGTGGACGAGGTCATTCCGTTGATGGCGGAAGGCAGAATCCTGCCTTATCTGGATGTGCCCTTCCAACACGCCAGTCCCCGAATTCTCAAAGCCATGAAGCGTCCCGCCAGCGCGGAAAACACCCTGGCCCGCATCCGGCGCTGGCGCGAAATCTGTCCGGAAATCACCTTGCGCAGCACCTTCATCGTTGGCTTTCCAGGCGAGACCGGGCAGGATTTTGACATGCTGCTGGATTTTCTCGAAGAGGCACAACTGGACCGGGTCGGCTGTTTCGCCTACTCCCCGGTCGCGGGCGCGAGCGCCAACGAACTGCCGGGCGCTGTGCCCGAAGAACTCAAGGAAGAACGTCTGGAGTTGTTCATGGAAACCCAGGCGCGCATCAGCGCCGACAAGTTGCAGGAACGGGTCGGACAAACTATGACCGTCCTGGTGGATGACATCATCGCAGACACAGTGATTGCCCGCAGCGCCGCCGATGCGCCGGAGATAGACGGGCAAGTCATCGTATCGGGTACAGCAGCGGCTCAACCGGGGGATTGGCTGGACGTCACCGTCACCAACGCAGATGAACATGATCTTTATGCTGAAGCGGTTCAGCACTGAGGCATACGCACCAATCGCACTTTCACCACCTCGTCCCCCCTTGAAATAAACAAGGGCGGGCAGGGGGAATGCACCACTACCGCACAATGAATCGCCACGCGAGGTGTGAATTGCCCCCCCCAACCCCGCCCCCTTTTTCAATGGGAGGGCTGAGAAATTACTGCGCCGCGAAATAGGCTGCCAGATCGGCAATATCCTCATCGCTGAGCTTGCCGGCCAGGGTGTTCATCATGGGGCTTTTGCGTTGGCCGCGCTTGAAGGCGTGGAGCTGTGCTGCCAGATAGTCGGCGTTCTTGCCGGCCAGATGAATGCGACCCTTGCCGTCCAGACCATGACAGGCGGCACAAGCCTTGGCCTTGGCCCGGCCTGCGGCGGCATCACCGGCCGGGGCGGCAGTGGCGCTGCCGGCAAGGATGAGCAGGGTCAGCGTCAGGGATGTTTTCATGGAAGGTCCTCTCATATGGGCGTAAGTAAATTCAAACAATCCGCAAGCGCCCCACCGCGCCTGCCGGCGATGGCAGCCTGGCGGCCTCAGATGACTTTGGAATAACGCTGCCGGGACGGTTGGCGCAAGTAATGATCAAACACCATGCAGACGTTGCGGATCAACATGCGCCCCGCCGGGGCGACAGCAATGCGCCCGGAAGACAGGTTCACCAGACCGTCAGCGGCCATCTCTTCCAAAGCCGCCCATTCACTCGCAAAGTAGCGGCCGAAGTCGATGCCGAAGCGTTGTTCGATATCGCCGGTGTGCAGTTCGAAATGGCAGATGAGCCGGGTGATCACTTCCCGCCGCAACACGTCGTCGTCGCTGAGGGCAATGCCGCGGTAGACGGGCAGGCGGCCGGCGTCCACGTGCGCGTAGTACTCATCCAGGGTTTTGACGTTTTGGGAATAAGTAGGGCCCACCATGCCGATGGAGGTGATGCCCAGCGCCACCAGGTCGCAATCGGCGTGAGTGGAATAGCCCTGGAAATTCCGGTACAGGGTGCCACTGCGCTGGGCCACGGCCAGTTCGTCGTCGGGCTTGGCGAAGTGGTCCATGCCGATGTAGACGTAGCCCGCCTGTTGCAGGCGCTCGATGGTCATCTGCAAAATGGCGAGCTTTTCCGCCGGGCTGGGCAGGTCTTCTTCTTTGATGCGTTTTTGCGGCATGAACAGCTCGGGCAGATGGGCATAATTGAATACCGACAGGCGGTCGGGAGCGGCGGCGATGATTTTGTCCACCGTGGCGCCAAAGCTGTCCACCGACTGGAAAGGCAGGCCGTAGATCAGATCGATGCTGACAGATTTGTATTGCAGGCGGCGCGCCTCGGCCAGGGTGCTCAGGGTCACCGCCTCCGGCTGGATGCGGTTGACGGCTTGTTGCACTTTGGGATCGAAGTCCTGCACGCCCAGACTAAGGCGATTGAAGCCCAGCTCCCTGAGCAGGGCCAGGGTGTCACCATCCACTTCGCGGGGGTCCACTTCAATGGAATACTCGCCGCTGTCGTCATCCTTGAGGGCGAAGTGCTCGCCGGTCACACGCATCAGCTCGCGCATTTGCTCGTGGCTGATAAAGGTGGGCGTGCCGCCACCCCAGTGAAGCTGGTCCACCGGCCGGCTGCGGTCGAAGAGCCCACCCTGCAAGGCGATTTCCCGGTGCAGGCGCTCCAGATAGGGCGCGGCGCGGTCGCGGTTCTTGGTGACCACCTTGTTGCAACCGCAGTAAAAGCACAACGTGTCGCAAAAGGGAATGTGGAAATACAACGACAACGGCCCGCCCGCTCCGTTGCTGGCGAGCGCCGCCGCCCGGTAATCCGCCTCACCGAAACCTTCGTGGAACTGCACCGCCGTGGGATAAGAGGTGTAGCGCGGCCCCGATTTATCATAGCGGCGGATCAATTCCGGGTCGAAGACGAGTGTTTGCTCCATGGACGGGCGGCTCCTGACGGTAAATGGGCCCATTCTAACGCAAAGCGGGGGGAGATCGCTGCGCCGCGCTCAGGCCCGGAACAGGTCGCGGCAGCGCACCAGCTCGTCCCGCCGCAGCAGAAACACGCCGTGACCGCCACGCTCAAACTCCAGCCAGGTAAAGGGCACTTGCGGGCAGGCCGCCGCCAGGGCTTCGTCGCTCTCCCCCACTTCCACGATCAGCACCCCCTCCTCACTGAGATAATCCGCCGCCGCGCGCAACAAACGGCGGGTGTGAGACAAGCCGTCCTCCCCCGAGGCCAGGGCCAGGGCGGGCTCGCGCCGGTGCTCCGCGGGCAGGGCGGCCATGCTGGCGGCGCCCACGTAGGGGGGATTGCTGATGATGAGTTCATAGCGCCGCCCCGCCAGGGCGGCGAACAAATCCGACTGGATGGCCTGCACCCGCTCCGTCAGCTGATGGCGCTGAATGTTGATCCGGGCCACGGCCAGCGCATCGGCAGAGATATCCACCGCATCCACCTCCGCCTCAGGCAGGGCGAGCGCGGCGGCGATGGCGAGACAAGCACTGCCGGTACCCAGATCCAACACCCGCCGCACCGGGCCGCTCACCCAGGGCGCAAATCCCTGCTCGATCAGCTCCGCCAGCGGAGAGCGGGGCACCAGCACCCGCTCGTCCACATAAAAAGACAGCCCCGCAAACCAGGCCTCGTGGGTCAGATAGGGCGCGGGCAGGCGCTCTTTGAGACGCCGCTCCAACAAGGCCAGCACGGCTTCTTTTTCGCTGTGGGTCAAGCGGCAGGCCAACAGCTCCGCCGGCTGCCCGGGGGGCAGGTGGACGGCGTGCAGCACCAGCACCAGGGCTTCGTCCACGGCGTTGTCGGTGCCGTGGCCAAAATGCAGGCCGGCCTCATTGAAACGGCTGGCGCCCCAGCGGATAAAATCGCTCAAGGTGTGCAGCTCGGATAACACGTCGTGGGAACCTACGCTCATGAGATACTCGGGCGGTTGGGATGCGGTGGTGAAAGAAAAAACCCCTCCCCGGTCCCGCCCGGCGGCCAGCCGGCATTCCCGACCACCGGGGGAACTAAAAAGGGCAGGTATTTTATCAGACCGGCGGGAGGCTATACTTGCGCCGTGCTGTCACCAACCCCGCTCCGCTCCGGCGCCCCGGTCCGCCCCCTGGCCCTGGCCCTCGCCGTCCTGTTGCTGGCGGCGCCCGCGGGGGCAGGGGCAGCCCTCGCGCTCAAAGTGGACGTCAGCGGCGTCAGCGGGGAGCTGCTGGACAACGTGATGGCCTATCTGCGACTGGCACGCCAACAGGATGATCCGGCCCTCACCGAGGCACGGCTGCGGCGCCTGCACCAGGCGGCACCAGACGAGATCAAAAAAGCCCTGGAACCCTTCGGTTATTACCACACCACCGTCACCGCCAGCCTCAAGGAAAAAAAGGGCCGCTGGCGGGCCCGTTACACCATCGACCCCGGCCCACGCATGACCCTGGCGACGGTGGACGTGCAGCTCAGCGGACCCGGGGAAAACGACCCGGTCTTCCAGCAGACCCTGACCACCTTGCCCCTCGCACCGGGTGCACCGCTGGACCATCGCGACTACGAAAAAAGCAAAGCCCGGCTGGAGAGCGTGGCGGCGGAACACGGCTATTTTGATTTCCGGTTCACCCGCCACGAGCTGCGCATAGACCGCGAGACGAACCGGGCCGCCGCCGTCCTCTACGGCGTAACCGGCCCCCGCTACCGCTTCGGCCCCCTGCGCCTGCACCAGGACATCCTGGAACCCGGACTGCTGGAGCGGCTGGCCGCTTTCAAAGTCGGGAAGCCCTACAGCACCACCGCCCTGTTGGAACTGCAATCCACCCTGCTGGACAGCGACTACTTCGCCAATGTGGACATCCAGCCCCGCCGCGCCGATGCCGCCGGCGAGCGCATTCCCATCGACGTCACCCTGACCCCCAGGCCCAGGCACCGCTACAGCGCCGGCCTGGGCTATGGCACCGACACCGGACCGCGCGGCCGCCTGGGCTACGAGAACAGGCGGGTAAACCGGCAGGGCCACCGCTTCAACGCCGCCTACGAGGCCTCCGCCATCCGCAACAGCCTCATCCTGCGCTACAGTTGGCCCATCCGCGACCCGCGCACCGATGAAATCGCCCTCAGCTCCCGCTGGCTTGACGACCATCCCGATACCAGCACCAGCGAGAGCTATGCGCTGGATCTCAGCCGTACCGTGAGCCGGGGCAACAAGTGGCTGGAAACGGCGCACCTCACCTACCAGAGTGAAAACTACACCGTGGGTGGCAGCCAGGGCGATTCAGTGTTGCTGATCCCCGGCATCGGCTGGTCCAAGATCAAGGCGGACCGGCGCATCCATCCCCGGCGGGGCTGGCGTTTGCTCTTTGATGTCCGTGGCGCCCATGACGCCGTACTGTCCGACACCCGTTTTCTGCAGCTGCGCGGCCAGGCCAAGTTCATCCGCCCCCTGCTGGGGCCCGACCGCCTGCTCCTGCGCGGCGAAGCGGGCTGGACCCGCCATGCCGGCCGCAACGCCCTGCCAGCCTCGGTCCGTTTTTTTACCGGCGGCGACCAGAGTGTGCGCGGCTTCGCCTACAACAGCCTGAGTCCCAAAGACGCCAGCGGCCGCGCCACCGGCGGGGAACAAATGCTGGTGGGCAGCGTGGAATATGAAGTTGACCTGGCGCCCAAATGGGCCCTGGCCACCTTCTTCGACACCGGCAACGCCATGGACAACTGGCAGGCCAGCCTCAAAAAAAGTGTCGGCATCGGGCTCAGATGGCGCTCTCCCATCGGCCCCGTCCGGCTGGACATTGCCTGGGCCGTCAGCGAGCCCAATGCGCCGCAGCGGCTGCATTTGAACATGGGGCCGGATCTCTGAGCCCGGCAAACATGGCACTGCCGGCACCTTGAGCCGCGGCCTGGCCCCGCGCGGACAGGCCGGATTTAAAGCGGTCAGCACGGGCCACCTCAGCCACACAACCCCTTCAACTATTAACCCGGCAATCAAACAGGTCGTCCTGACCTGTTTGATTGCCGCCCGCGAAATACGGGCGCCATTGTGCGAAATGGCTGGTATTTCGCGGGCTCGCATTGACTTGCGCCAATGGCGGCACATCCCTGTGCCGCGCTATT
>DRLM01000161.1 GCA_011375345.1 Gammaproteobacteria bacterium | reverse complement strand
AATAGCGCGGCACAGGGATGTGCCGCCATTGGCGCAAGTCAATGCGAGCCCGCGAAATACCAGCCATTTCGCACAATGGCGCCCGTATTTCGCGGGCGGCAATCAAACAGGTCAGGACGACCTGTTTGATTGCCGGGTTAATAGTATGACCGATGCCAGTTTCAGCAACCACTTGAATCTGCGCGGGCAAGATTCAAGATTCCGGACGCTGGTGAATGGTAATGTCTAGCTGTTCATGGCGGTCGACAACATCGACCCCAAGAAAACGCGGGCCAGCTCACCACAGACCAACGGGAACTGCGGGCAATTCCACAAGACCATCCTGCAAGAGTTCTATCGGGTAACGTTCCGCAAAAGCTCCAGCCTGTCTGGAGGACCTGCAAGCAGGCATGACGGTGGACTACCGACCCGTCAGGGCAAGATGTGGTGTGGACGCAGGCCCATGGCAACCCTGGAAGATGGCAAGAAAATCTGGCAGGAGAAGCTCGCAGGCTGAACGTCACCTGACAGTCGCCCCCGAAAAACCGGTAGCTGTCAGATCAAATCTGAACCACTACGTTTTTTACTCCCTCCGCGCAAAGCAATCTTCACGCTCATTTGTTGCCGGTGCGCACCCTAGCGCACGCCCGCCCGCTTGATCTGGCCCGCCGGCTCTGGCAGTTGAATGTTGAGTTCCAAAATCTCGCAGTCTCCGTTGCGATCGAGGTTGACTTGGACGTTATCCAGATCAACATCGATATAGCGGCCGACGACTTCCAGCAATTCGCGTTTCATGGCGGGCAAGTAGTCCGGGCCGTCGCGGTCGGTGTGTTCGCGGGCCAGGATGATCTGGAGGCGGTCTTTGGCAACGACGGCGGTTTTTTTCTGTCGACGCAGCAGGTAATCAAGCAGTGACATAAGTCAGGTCCCAAACAGGCGGCTGAAAAACCCTTTTTTCTCTTCGTCGAGAAAGCGCAGGGGCATTTCTTCGCCAAGGAAGCGGGCGACCACGTCTTTGTAAGCTTGACCGCTTTCGCTGCGCTCGTCGTGGATGACAGGAATACCGGAGTTCGATGCCTGCAATACGGTCTCGGATTCCGGGATAACGCCGATGAGGGGGATGCCCAGCAACTCCTTAACGTCTTCTATGCTCAGCATTTCGCCCATGGCGACACGTTTGGGCGAGTAGCGGGTGATGAGCAGATGTTCCTTTATGGGCTCTTCTTCACCTTGTTCGGCGCGCTTGGATTTGGCGGCAAGGATGCCGAGTATGCGGTCAGAGTCTCGCACCGAGGAAACTTCGGGGTTGGTGACCACCAGGGCTTCGTCGGCATAGTAAAGTGCCATCACCGCGCCGCGCTCTATGCCCGCGGGTGAATCGCAAATGATGTAGTCGAAGCTTTGTCTGAGTTCGTCCAGTACTTTGCCCACACCTTCTTCCGTCAGCGCGTCCTTATCGCGGGTCTGGGAAGCGGGCAGGATGTAGAGGTCGTCAACGTGCTTGTCTTTGATGAGGGCCTGTTTGAGGGTGGCTTCGCCGTTGAGCACGTTGACAAAGTCGTAGACCACGCGGCGCTCGCAACCCATGAGCAGGTCGAGGTTGCGCAGGCCGATGTCAAAGTCGATCACCACGCTTTTCTTACCCCGTTGCGCCAGGCCGGTCGCAACGTTTGCGCTGGTGGTGGTTTTACCCACGCCACCTTTACCTGAAGTAACGACAATTACCTTGGCCAAGGTTGTCTCCTTTTGAAATCCACGGGGTCGTTGTTGCGGCTCGCTTGTCGGTGTTCAAGGAGCCTCCGGAAACGTCAATGTTACAGCAGAGTGAACACCAACTGCTCTTTGTCCAGATGCACTTGAACCGGTTTGTCGCGAAACTCACGGGGCACGGCGTCTTCAAACACCCGGTAGTGCCCGGCGATGGCCACGAGTTCCGCGGCCATGTGCTGACAGAAGATTCTTGCGCCGGTGCCGCCCTGCACACCGGCCAGCGCACGCCCCCTCAGGGGCGCGTAAACGTGAATGTTGCCGTCGGCAACAATTTCCGCGCCGGCGTTGACCGCCGCCAACACCACCAGATCGCCCCCCCGGGCGTATATTTGCTGGCCCGAGCGCACCGGCTGATGAATCACTTTGGTGGCCTGAGTCTGGGACGCTCCTGTTTTTTTGTGCTCAACGGCTGGCGGGGTGCGCCGGAGTCCGGCCGCAGGCGGCGCCTGGGCGCCCGGCAAATCTTTGAGGGTGCCGCCATTCATGATGGCCAGGCCGGCGGCCACGGCAGCGTCTTGCTGCGCAGCATCAGCGTGACGAACCCCCACCGGCACCAAGTGCAGACCCCGCAACAGTTCTGCCATTGCTTTGAAGTCTATGGGAGTGGCCGGTTCTTGCAATGTTGAGACATCGATAACGACAGGGGCGTTATTGAAGAAACGGGGACTTTTGGCAACGTAATGCCGCAGTTCGCGCTCGAGGTGCGCCAGGTCGTTGTGATAGAGACGCATGACCGTTATGGTGAAGACGGATCCTTTGAGATCGATGGCAAGCTGGCGGTTTTGGGGGGCGGGCTGGGGAGGGCTGTCAGATTGATCCGCACCAGAGAGCATGTTCATTCCATTATCTACCCAGCGCTTATCAAGCCAGCGGACGAAAAGATTACCCGATATTGTACGCAGTGGATTCGCCTTACACAAATTTCCGGTTGGCCCGCCCGGCAGGTTTTGGGCCCGGTGAGAGGGTCGTGCGACCGCTCAGCCCGGGCTCAGGCGCTGTTCCACTTCAGCCAAGCGCGCCGGTGTGCCAATGTCGAACCAGGTTCCGGTGTAGTGCTCTGCGCTCACCCGGCCGCGGGCGATGGCACGGCGCAGCAGCGGCGCGAGGGGAAAGCGGCCGGCCGCGCAGGAGGAAAAAAGTTCCGGGCGATAGACGCCTATGCCGCTGTAGGTGAGGCGGACGCCGTCACCGTCGTGCACCCGGCCCTGACGCAGGGCAAAGTCACCCTGGGGGTTGTGGGGAGGGTTGTCCACCAGCACCAGATGGGCCAGGCCCGGTGGCCGGGCGGGCAGACGGGCATAGGAATAGTTGGTCCAGATATCGCCGTTCACGACGATGAAGGGTTGGTCGCCAAGCAGCGCCAACGCGTGCAGGATGCCACCGCCGGTCTCCAGCGGCTGCGGACCTTCGTGCGAGTATTGAATTTGCACACCGAAGCGACTGCCGTCCCCCAGCGCGGCTTGGATCTGGGCGCCGCGGTAGGCAAGATTGATCACCAGCCTGGTGATCCCGGCCGCGCGCAGCGCCTCGATGTGGTAATGAATCAGGGGCTTGCCCGCCACGGTCAGCAGGGGCTTGGGGAGGGTGTTGGTCAGGGGCCGCATGCGTTCGCCGCGGCCGGCGGCCAGAATCATGGCTTTCATGGCGTGATCCGGGAAGGAACTCGGGACGCATCTGCAATGGTCAAGGACATCGGGGCGTTCGGTTCAAACCGGCGATGACAGGATCCGCAGGCGCTGCCCGGGCTAGGCCCACTCAGCTTTTTGCTCCCGGCTGAGCAGGGCGTCCACTGCCTGGCGCGGAGAACACTCCCCTTGCAGCACCCGATGGGCCTGCTCGCAAATGGGCATTTCCACACCCCATTGCCCGGCCTTGCGCGTCACTTCCCGGGCGGCGCTGACACCTTCCGTCAGGCCCAGTTCCCCGGCGGCATCCGCCAGCTTCCGCCCCTGGCCCAGCCGCAGACCCAAGCGACGGTTGCGCGATTGATTGTCGGTGCAGGTCAGCACCAGGTCGCCCAGGCCGGCCAGGCCCATGAGGGTTTCGCGCCGGCCGCCCAGCACCGCACCCAGACGCATCATTTCCGCCAGCCCGCGGGTAACCAGGGCAGCGCGGGTGTTGGCGCCAAAACCCAGACCGTCGGCGATGCCCACGGCGATGGCCAGGGCATTTTTCACCGCCCCTCCCACTTCCACCCCCACCACATCGCTGCTGGTATAGGCACGAAACTGGGGATTGTGCAAACGCTCCGCCAGGCTTTGGGCAAATTCGCGATGGTGTGAGGCGACCGTGACGGCGGTGGGCAGGCCCTCCGCCACTTCCCGGGCGAAGCTGGGACCAGACACCACTGCCAGGGGCACGTCCGCATGCAGTTCCTCGGTGGCCACCTCGTGCAGCAGCTTTGCGGTCTGCCGCTCCAGGCCCTTGCTGGCCCAGGCGATACGATGACCTGCAATATCGTGCCGGGCCAACTGCGCCATGATGTGACGAAAGGCGTGACTGGGCACCGCCACCAACAGGTCGCGGGCGGCCGTGACGACCCTGTCCAGGCCGGACTCGGGCCTGATCAATGGCGGCAGGTCGATGCCCGGGAGGTGGCGCTCATTGCGCCGGCTGTCCCGCATGGCAGCCACGTGGGCCGGGTCACGGGTCCACAGGCTCACCGGATGGCCGTTGCGGGCCAGCAGGATGGCCAGGGCCGTGCCCCAGGCCCCCGCGCCCAGCACGGCCACGGGCGTACTCATGCCCTCCGCCGCGGCAACGGGCCACACAGAGACGCGGCTGACTTGACAGCTTGTCGAAAAACCCCGTTTTTTGACGAGCTGTGTACGGTGCAGGGAGGCACCGTCATGTTCAATGACGAGAAGTCATTGTACATGTGGGGCCGCCGGACACCGCGTTGGCGGCAGCCGGCGTTGAAATAGGCCGGGAAGGCCTTTTTCAACATCCTGTCAATGGGTGCTGGCCTGTTCACCCGCCTGCTGCGCGGCCTGCTGCTCTTGTTGCTGGCGGTACAAGGCGTCAAAATTGATGGGCGCCAGGACCAGCTGGGGAAAACCGCCCTTGGTCACCACGTCTGACACCACCTCCCGGACGAAGGGAAACAGCAGATTGGGGCAGTAACTGCCCACCATGGCGGCAAATTGGTCTTTGTCAAAACCTTCGATATTGAAAATGCCGGCCTGCTGCACCTCGATCAGGTAAGCCACTTTGTCTTTCAGCTTGGCTGTCACCGTGACCGTCAGCACAACTTCCTGGGTGGTGTCGTTCAATGCCGCCGCAGTGTTGCGCAACTGGACGTTCACTTCCGGTTCCCACTGTTCCATGAAAATCATGGGCGAATTGGGCGTTTCAAAGGACATGTCCTTCACATAGATTTTCTGAATCGCGAACTTTGCCGCGGGGGTATCCTGGGCTTGTTCCGACATGACGTGCCTTTTCCTTTCAAATTCAGTGTGGGCCGCAAGGCGGGGGGCATGTGTTTGTGATCCCGCCGGCCGCGCAATGGATATTCAGCCGCCGGCTTTGACGACGGGCAGACCCGCCTCCTGCCAAGCCAACATGCCACCTTTGAGTTTGTACAGTTTCTCAAAGCCTTGTTGCCGCAGGGTCACGGCTGCCTGGGCCGAACGCTGGCCAGTGCGGCAGTAAACCAGCAGTGGCCGGTCTTTGTATTCGGCCAGTTCCTGCAAGCGGTTTTCCAGCAGGCCGAGGGGAATGTGCAGCGCATCAATGATGTGGCCCTGGCCGTATTCTTTGTCGTCGCGCATGTCCACCACCACCGCATTTTCGGAGTTCATCAGGCGCACGGCGTCCTGGGGGGCAAGCTCCCTGAAGCCAAGCAGCTTGCGTTTCATTTCCGTCACAATGAGCGCGCCCACGATCAACACGAAGGCCAGCACCAACACCCACTGATTCACCAAAAACTCACCGAACTGTCCCACGCTCGCAGCACGCCTCCTCAGCGGAAATCAATTGAAAACACACAACGCCTCAGGCTGAATCCCTGGTCGCGGCAGGGCCGCTCTGATCATCACAAAAAAGCTCGCGCATCATATCAATCAAGCGCAAGGTCCGCTCGTCGTGGACGCGGTAATACACCCAGTTGGCACGTTTACGGGAATTCAAGATGCCTTTCTCACGCAAGATCCGAAGATGCTGGGAGATGTTGCTCTGGCTGGTGCCCACCTCTTCGACGATGTCCTTCACCCGGGCCTCCCCGTCGCCCAGGGCGCAAAGGATTTTCAGCCGCAAGGGGTGAGACATGGCTTTCAGGGACAGGGAGGCTTTTTGGATGTCCTCTTCCTTGTAGATCAGCGCGGCGTTTCGCTTGTTCATCACCCAGACCCAAACCGGCAATCAGCACCAACCACCGGCCGATGAAGGATGCCTTTTATTAGCGTTTCATTATACAATTAATCGCTTAACAAGAAACCCGATCACACCCCGTCGATCTCGGGCTTGCGCCGGCAGAACCCGCCCTGCACATGCAGTGGGCAGGGCCGATTTGAACCTCTTGTATTAACCCCCAATTTTGTAAGTGTTAGGATTGATGAGCGGATCACGCCCAAAACCCGTAGTATTACTTGTCCTAGACGGCTGGGGCTATCGCGAAGCCCCGCAAGACAACGCCATTTACCACGCCTCCACCCCCGTGTGGGATCATCTGTGGGCCGATTACCCTCACCTGCTGATCCGCAGCTCGGGCACCGATGTGGGCCTGCCTTCCACCCAGATGGGCAATTCCGAGGTGGGTCATTTGAATCTGGGGGCGGGCCGGGTGGTGTATCAGGAATTCAGCCGCATCAGCCGCGCCATCAAAAGCGGGTCATTTTTTACCAACACCACCCTCACGGCTGCGGTGGACTGCGCCGTCACAGCCGGCAAGGCCGTGCATGTGTTGGGTTTGTTGTCCCCCGGGGGCGTGCACAGCCACGAGGATCACATCTTCGCCATGCTGCGCCTGGCCGTGGAGCGGGGCGCAAAGCGCGTCTACCTGCACGCCTTTCTCGACGGCCGCGACACCCCGCCCAAGAGCGCGGCGGCATCGCTGGAAAAAGCGCATGCGCTGAGCAGCGAATTGGGCGCAGCCCGCATTGCCTCCATGGTGGGGCGCTACTACGCCATGGACCGTGACCACCGCTGGCCGCGGGTGCAGGCCGCCTACGATTTGCTCACCCTGGGGGAGGCCGCCCACCGGGCGCCAGACGCCTTGAGCGGCCTCAAGGCCGCCTACGCGCGAGGCGAGACAGACGAATTCGTCACCCCCACCGCCATTGTCCCGCCCGGCACCACCCCGGTGAGCATCGAAGATGGCGATGCCGTTGTGTTCATGAATTACCGCTCCGACCGTGCCCGCCAGATCACCCGGGCCTTCACCGAAGACGCGTTCCAGGGCTTTGCGCGCAAGCGCCGCCCCCGCCTGGGGGGCTTCGCCACGCTGACCGAGTACAGCCGCGAGTTCAACGTCCCCGTGGCCTTCCCGCCGGAGCGGCTGCGCAATGTCTTCGGCGAGTACATCGCCAAACTGGGCCTGCGCCAGCTGCGCATTGCCGAGACGGAGAAATACGCCCATGTCACCTTCTTTTTCAACGGCGGCGTGGAAGACCCCTTCCCCGGCGAAGAGCGCATTCTGGTGCCCTCCCCGGACGTGGCCACTTATGATCTGCAGCCGGCCATGAACGCTCCGCTGTTGACGGAAAAGCTGGTGGACGCCATCAAAAGTCACCGCTTCGACGCCATCATCTGCAATTACGCCAACCCGGATATGGTGGGCCACACCGGGAATTTTAGTGCCGCCGTCCAGGCCATCGAAGCGGTGGACCGCTGCGTGGGCCAGGTGGTGGCCGCCATCCGCGAGGCGGGCGGTGAAGCGCTGATCACCGCCGACCACGGCAATGCCGAACAAATGCGCGACCCCGCCACGCACCAGGCCCATACCGCCCACACCTGCAACCCCGTGCCCCTTGTTTACGTGGGCAGGCCGGCACCAGCGGCCGCCAGCGGCAGCCTGTCGGATGTGGCGCCCACCCTGCTCCATTTGATGGGCCTGGACGTGCCCACGGAAATGAACGGCCGGCCCCTGCTCGCCCCGGGCGGCAACGGCCTGGCGTGAGAATCACCCGCCCTTGGGCTATTATTCAGCCCGGGAAACAGCGGGAGCAATCTTTGAGAAAGACGCTGTTAGGGGTGCTGGTCGCGGCACTGGCCGCGGGTGCAGGCATGCCGCCCGGCGCCGCGGCCACCGCTGACCGGCAGGCCGAACTCCAGGCACTGCGGGAAACCATCGCCCGAATCCAGTCCAGGCTCCAGACGCTGGAACAGCGCCATAAACACACCGCCAGGGCCCTGGCGAAAAGCGAGCGGGACATCAACCGTCGCCTGCATCGCACCCGCGAGCTGGAAGCAGCGCGGCGCAAGCAGGTTGCCGAACTCCAGCAGCTGGAGCGGGAACGGGGTGTTCACCTCAAACGGCTCAGGGCCCAGCGGCGCTCCCTGCGCGGTGCCCTGTCCTCTGCCTATGCCCTGCGCCAGCAGGGCACGCTGCGCATCCTGCTCAGCCTGTCGGAACCGGCGGCGGTGGGACGCAGTCTCAAGTATCACGAATATGTCCAGCGTGCCCACGGCGCCCGGATCGCCGCCGTGCAAAGTACCGTGGCCGCCCTGGACGCCGTGGCAGACCAGATTCAGGCGAAACGGGACGCGCTGGACCTCACGCTGCTCACCGAGCGCGCAGAACTCGATCAGCTGCGCAAAGCGCGGGAAGAGCGCCGGAGAGTGCTGGCGGCGCTGGACCAGGAAATCAACAGCAAACAAAAACGCCTTGCCCGGCTCAAGGAAGACGAGGCCGCGCTGGCGGACATTGTCAAAGAGCTGGACCGGGCGCTGGGGGCGCAACGGCCCAGGGACAGGCGCCCCTTCGCCAGCCTTAAAGGGAAGATGCCACTGCCTGCCAAAGGACCTGTCACCGCGCACTTCGGCAGGCGGCGCCTGCACAGCCAACTCAAGTGGCAAGGGATCGTGATTGCCGCCCCTATCGGCAGCGACGTGACCGCTATCGCCACAGGGCGGGTGGTCTTTGCTGACTGGCTGCGGGGTTT
>DRLM01000160.1 GCA_011375345.1 Gammaproteobacteria bacterium | reverse complement strand
TTCACTTCGGCACCACTGTAGGTGTCCGCCGATATCTTGGTCAACGCCGCCGTCAGGGTCGTCTTGCCGTGGTCAACGTGACCTATCGTCCCCACATTAACATGCGGCTTCGTACGCTCAAATTTCTCCTTGGACATCGCTACAGATCTCCTCAAGGTCAATGATGATTACCCACCCGCGGAACCAGACCCCGGACCGATGGAAGCCCCAGCCGCGACGCTTTAACAATGCGCCAAACGCCCGGCCCACAGTTCTCACAATGGAGCCCATAACCGGATTTGAACCGGTGACCTCTTCCTTACCAAGGAAGTGCTCTACCGACTGAGCTATATGGGCCGTTAAAACTTCAAGCCAAAAGCCGCAAGTTATTGAAATGCACTTGCGGCTTTTGGCTTGCAGTTTGTGTGGAGCGGGTGATGGGAATCGAACCCACGTCATCAGCTTGGAAGGCTGAGGTTCTACCATTGAACTACACCCGCTTCTAGAAACCCGGCGCCGGCGCTAGAAACCGGGTGAACCGCCAGTCGCCCGGCAGGGGCCACCCAAGCCTGTTGATCGAGTCACCCTGCAACCCGCCCGGTTCCCGCCACTTGCATGAGACCGGCAGCCGGACTCGTTGCTTGGTGGAGGGGGGAGGATTCGAACCTCCGAAGGCTGAGCCGTCAGATTTACAGTCTGATCCCTTTGACCGCTCGGGAACCCCTCCCAAAAATTTAAGAGGCGCATTTTCTATTAACGCCCCGCCGCTGTCAATCCCTGCCGCCGTCCTGTCGGGCTACGCGATATAGCCCTGCTGTTCCAGATAAAGCAGCACAGACTGGGCGGCCTCTTCCACGCTGAGCCGGCTGGTGTCGATACGCAGTTCAGGATTTTCCGGCTCCTCGTAGGGGTCGCTAATCCCAGTGAACTCTTTTATTTTTCCGGCCCGGGCCAGGGCGTACAGGCCTTTGCGGTCACGCCCCTCGCAAACGTCCAAGGGAGTCGCCACGTGAACCTCGATGAAACCGCCGTAGCGGCTGATCATCCGCCGCACGGCGCGACGCATTTCAGCGTAAGGGGCGATGGGGGCACAGATGGCGGCGCCGCCGTTTTTGGTGATTTCACTGGCCACATAGCCAATGCGCTGGATATTGAGATTGCGGTGTTCTTTGGAGAAGCCCAGCTCGCTGGAAAGATGCGTGCGCACCACATCGCCGTCCAACAGGCTCACCGGCCGCCCGCCCTGTTCCAGCAGCTTGGCCTCCACGGCCTTGGCGATGGTGGACTTGCCGGCGCCGGACAGGCCGGTGAAAAACAGGGTAAAACCCTGCCGGGATGGCGGCGGATAGCGCTCCGCCAGCTCGGCCAGCACTTCCGGATAGGAAAACCACTGCGGCACCGCCAGGCCCGCCGCCAGACGGCGGCGCAGCTCCTGCTCGTCCAGGTACTGGCCCGACTCTCCTTCCGGCACGGCCTCGGGGCGCATGAATTCGGCCCGGGATTCCACATAGACCAGGGGCGGACGCAACTCAAAGCGAATGCTCAGACCCGCCGCCTCCGCCAGCCTGCGCAATTCGTCGCCGCTCACTGTCCCGTCGTCCTCCATCCCCACAACGGCGCAGCCGAAATTCTGCCGCACGATGCCCTGCCACACCAGGTCGCGCATACCCGCCGCCCGGAGCGGCAGGAACAGCAGGCTCAACAGGGTGGAATGCTCAGGAAAATGTGCCATGGCCGCCCGATAGCAGCGCACCCGGTAATACTCATCGTTCCCTTCCACCACCTGGGGATGCACCAGCAACTCGGCGTTGTTTTCGCGCGCCACACTCAAGGCCAGCTGACGTTGGGCTGCGTGTAGGGGGGTACGGCTGTGCCAGGCGGCCACCCGGGTCCAGCCGCGTCGCCGGAACTCGGCCCTCAGTTCGGCCGGACCGCGACGCAAGGCGTTAAAACTGTAGCGCGGCGGCAGCTCCACCCCCTCCACTGCACCGCCCACGTAAACAGGATGACGGTCGGGGCTCCCATTGCCCAAAGCACCGCGCTCCAACGCCGGATCGGGCCGCCACAGCTCCGCCACCCGCAGCACGGCCACCAGCACCCCCTCCAGATCGCGCAGCGCCAGGGCGCTGCCGGGGCCCAGGGAGCCGGCGGTGTTCTCATCGATATCGAGACACAGGGGAACCGGCCAAAACGTCCCGTCGGCCAGCCGCATGCGGGCCAAAACCCCCTCGTAATCGGCGGCGCCCATATAGCCCCGCAGAGGCGAAAAGGCGCCGGTCAGCAGGGCCTCCAGCTCCATCTGCTGGTCCAGGGACAAGGTCCACGCCGGCAGCGACCGGGCCTCCTCTTTCAGCCTGGCGGCCTGGCCGGCACCGGCCAGCAGCTTGATCAACGTGCCACCACAAGGGGCAATGAGGTCGTTCATGGTTCGGGTGTATTTTGGCTGGTGGATGTTGCGGAAGTGAAACCGGGATTATTCCGTTATCGTTATTAAATTCCGGCCGCGCGGCATTCTACAGCACCGCCCGGAGATGCGCCAGACAAAAAGTCCGGCGCTAAAACCCGCCGGCACCGGATAAAATGGTATCCTCTGACCCCGCGCCATTTGCGGAATGGATCATCCAACAATGAGTCAAACCCTCCTCGTCACCGGCGGTGCCGGCTATATCGGCAGCCACGTGGTACGCCAGTTGGGCGACGCCGGTCACCGTTTATTGATACTGGACAATCTGTGCACGGGCTTTCGGAATGCCGTGCTCCACGGCGATCTGGTGGAAGGCGACACCGGCGACCGCGAGCTGGTCACCCGCCTGCTCCAGGAGAACCGGGTGGAATCGGTGCTGCACTTCGCCGCCCACACGGTGGTACCGGAGTCGGTGAGTGATCCTTTGAAGTATTACGGCAACAACACCTGCCACACCCGCAATCTGCTCGCGGCCTGCCAGGAGGCGGGGGTCAAACACGTCATCTTTTCGTCCACCGCCGCGGTCTACGGCGAGCCGGCGGACATGGTGGCCCGGGAAGACAGCCCCCTGCAACCTATCAATCCCTACGGCACCTCGAAGCTCATGAGCGAGTGGATGTTGCGGGATCTGGCGGCTGCCAGCGATCTGCGTTACGGCATTTTGCGTTATTTCAACGTCGCCGGGGCGGATCCGCAGTGCCGCATCGGCCAATCCACCCCCCGCGCCACACATTTGATCAAAGTGGCCTGTGAGGCGGTGGTGGGCAAGCGCGACCGTCTCGACCTGTTCGGCACCGACTACCCCACACCGGACGGCACCTGCATCCGCGACTATATTCATGTGGAAGACTTGGCCCGCGCCCATTTGCTGGCCCTGGACAAACTGGTGGCGGGGGGCGATTCTTTCACCGTCAACTGCGGTTACGGCCACGGCTACAGCGTGCGGGAAGTCCTGGATGCCGTGCAGCGGGTCAGCGGCGCCCGCCTCAATATCCGCGAGGTGGACCGCCGTCCCGGCGACCCCCCGGCCCTGATCGCCGGCGCCGAACGCATCCGGGAACTGCTGGGCTGGGCGCCCCGGCATGACGACTTGGACTTCATCGTCCGCACCGCCCTGGCCTGGGAGCAGAAATCCGCCCCCAGGAACGCTTGAAATCCGCCACAATGTCGCGTCACCTCCATTTGATGGGATGAGCATACCGCCATGTACAAGTACAGTGCTTTTTTCCTGGCCCTGATCACGGCCACCGGGGCCGTCGCGGAAACGCGCTACGTCAGCGACCAGCTGGAAATCACCCTGCGCACGGGACAAAGCACCAAGCACCAGATTTTGCGCATGCTGAAAAGCGGCACGGCGCTGGCAGTGTTGGGGGAAGACCCCGAAAGCGGCTACACCCACGTCCGCACCCCGGAGGGCAGGGAAGGCTGGGTGTTGTCGCGTTTTCTGATGGACCACCCCAGCGCCCGCGACCGGCTGGACAAGGCCCAGCAGCGGCTGGCCGCCGTCGAAATCGAAAACAAACAGCTCAAGGAAAAACTCGCCCGGCTGGGGCAGGAAAAACAAAGCGCGGACAAAAGCCAGCAGGACTTGACCGAACAAAACCGCCGCCTGGATCAGGAACTCACCCGCATCCGCAAAACCGCCGCCAGCGCCCTGGCCATTGATGCGGAAAACAAGAAACTGCAGGAACAACTGGTGAACCTGCAGACCGAGCTGCAGGCCCTGCAGCAGGAAAACGCCACCCTCAGTGACCGCAGCGCCCGCGACTGGTTCGTGCGCGGGGCGGGCGTCATCATCGCCGGCATCCTGCTGGGCCTGATCATTCCCAGATTGCGTTTCCGCCGCAAATCCAGCTGGGACCGACTCTAAACGCACATGTGCGGGCTAAGCTCTCGCTTCCCGCTCCAGATAAGCCAGCAGGCCCTGCGCATTGAGCGTCACATCCAACGCGATGCGCGCCCAGATCTGCTCCCGCGACAGGCCACATCCGTGCCCTGAAATCTCGTCCATCAGATAGTCGCCCAACGCAGCCACCAGGGCCGCCTGGGCCTCCTGCGCGGTGCCGGCCCGGGCGGCGCGGCGGGCGAGCACGATACTGTGGTCGAGGCGGCGGCGCAACCCGGCCGCAAGACCTGGCGAGTTGTCCACCCGGCCGTAGTGGGTCAGATAAAAGCACCGGGGGTGCAAGGCCACAAGCCGGTCAATGGAGGCGTGCATGGCCGCGTGGTCGAACTGCACGGGGCTGGTGCTGGGAAAAATGAAGGCGCCGCGCTCGCTGTCAAAATCGCGATAAGACAAGCCGAAGGTGTCGCCGCTGAATACCCCCCGGCTGTGCGCATCATAGATGCAGACATGATGACGGGCATGGCCGGGCGTGTCCAGAAACAGCAACTCGCGCTCCCCCAGGCGCAAGGTGCTGCCATCCTCCACCGCCCTCACCCGCGCCGCCGGGACGGGTACCAAGGTACCGTACTCCTCCCGAAAGCGCGCCTCCCCGTACACCGCGGTGGCGCTCGCGGTCAGTCTGGCCGGGTCGATCATATGAGGTGCCCCCCGGGGATGAACCACCAGCCGCGCCCGGGGCAATTGCCGCAGCAAGGCCCCCGCCCCGCCGGCGTGATCCAGATGCACGTGGGTCAGCAACACATAGTCCACCTCCTCGCGACCCAGCCCGCAAACCTCCAGGGCTGCCAGCAAACGGGGCACGGAATGATGCGTCCCCACGTCCACCAGTGCCCCCCGCCCCCCTGACACGATCAGATGACTGGCGGCGAAACCGGGCCGCTGATAACCGGTGTCAATGGTGAACACACCGCCGGGTAGTGTCTGGACGGGTGCCTGGATCATTGGCATTCCTTGTCGCGGTCGCAAACTGAACGGGGCACAAGCCCGCTCCCCGGGGGAGCATATCACGAACGCTGCGCTCCCCCCTTCAGTCCGGCCGCCGCCGGTCGATAAGGGTGTAGCGAAAGCGCGGTTTGAGTATGGACTTAACAGGGACGCTGTGTACGGAAGATGGCAGCAACAAAACCAATTCTGATTTCTCCGGTGGGCCTGCACGACTACGACGTGGGCCTGCTGTCGTCGGTGGTGGAGCGCCTGCGCGATCACGGCATTCATTGTCATGTCCTGCCCGGCAGCAACCCCCGCGGCCACTTGGCCGTGGTGGATACCGACAGCGAAGAGGGAAAGAATACACTGCCCCTCCTCAGACCCGGCCAGGTGAAGCTTCTGCTCAGCCAGGAACCCACCTTCGGCAAAAACCTGGTCTCCGTACCCAAACCGCTGCGCGAAGACACCCTCACCCCCCTGTTGATGAAGGTGTGCGAACGCATGCAGACCCAGATGAGCGCCCGACCCGGCGCCACCGGAGAGGAACCCCGCAGCGTCGATACCCGCACCACGGCCCCGGCTCACGCGAGCGCAAAGAATTTGTTGCATCTGCTGCTGTGGGCCAAACGCAACAAAGAATCGCTGAAAATCATCGCCGACCCCCATCCCCCGGTGTTCATCAACGGCAGCACCAGCGCCATGGCCACGGCGGCAGACCGCGATCAGCAAAAGGCCATATCACGGACCCGGCTCAGCGACATCAGTGTGGAGCATATTTCCAACGACGCCTTCCCCGGGCCGGCCGACGGCACGCCCATTTCTTCCCTGTCCGGTTTTCTCTGGTCCACGGCCCTGGCCTGTTCCAAGGGCGAGCTGCTGGGCGAAATCGACCGCCACAAGGCCTTCAAGCTCAAAGCCTGGCCCAATTTCACCCGCAATGATTTCGTGCTGCAGCATCTGGAGCTGGCCGCCATCCTGGCGCGGCGGGCGGTCTCCATCGACGAGCTGCAAAAAATCACCCAGGTTCCCGTCGAAGTGATTATCGACTTCGTCAATGCCGCCTATGCGGTGAATCTGCTCGACATGCACGCCGTCGTGGCCGAGGAGGAAGAGGTAATCAGGAAACAAGACCAGCAACGGCGCAATCTGCTTTCAAGACTCATGCTGCGCCTGGGTATCAAGTAAGACACCGCCATGCTACTGGAAAACGACAAAATCATTTTCACCGGTCCGGTGGGCGCCGGCAAGACCACGGCCATCGGCGCCATCAGCGAAGAGCCGCCGGTATCCACCGACGTCATGGCCACCGACGACACCAAAAAAATGAAAAAGAACACCACCGTGGCCATGGACTACAGCTTTATCCAGCTGGAGGACGGCAAGCGGGTTCATCTCTACGGCACGCCGGGACAGGACCGCTTTGACTTCATGTGGAAGATTCTGGTCAAAAACGGCATCGGCCTGGTAGTGCTCATCAACAATGACCACGCCGATCCGGTGGCGCAAATGGAATTCTACCTGGACGCCTTCAGCGAATTCATCAAGGAGACCGCCGTCGTCATCGGCATCACACGCAACGGCATCGGCGACCAGGCCACCATCGAGGACTACCAAACCCGGCTATTCGAGCGCGGCCAGATCGTGCCGGTGTTTGAAATCGACGCCCGCAGTGAGCAGGACGTGAAACTGCTGATTCATGCCCTGCTGTCCATGCTTATGTAGGGGGAGCCATGCAACTGGTATCAGACATTATCGAACGGCTGAGCGGCGAGAGCGTCTCTCATGCCGAGGACGTCTCCGGCAATATCCGCCAGCGACTGACCGAAATACTCAATGAGTTGGTGGCGGCTGCCAGCGGCACCACGGGCTGCATGGTCAGCAGCAGCGACGGTATCGCCTGGGCAGAACGCCTGCAACCGGGCTTCGACCAGCACCGCTTCGCCGCCATGAGCAGCGCGCTGCTGGCCCTAAGCGACAATCTGTGTGACGAAACCCACAAAGGCAGCAGCCGGAACGTGGTCATCGACGGCGACAAAGGCCGGGTGCTGGTCATGCACGCCGGCGCCAACTTGCTGCTCACCGTGTTCACCACTCACTCTGCGACATTGGGCATGTCCCTGGCGCACGCCAAGCGCGCCGCCGAGGCCATCGCCTCCCTGCGCTTGTAGAGGAACGGATCGCCTCTGCGCCGAAGGCGAAATTTTTCGGCGCACTTTGTAACGGAGTTATCACAACCCTCGGAGGAACTGGCATGGCCAATTTGAATGACATCTGCAAAGGCATCGTCAGCGAAGTCGACGAAGCCCTGGGCGCGGCGATTGTTGATCTCAACACGGGACTGCTGTTGGCGGCGGCCCACAATATTCCCTACTTCACCCAGACCTATCTCGACGCCGTCGCCGCCGCCGCTGTGGAAATGTTCCGCGGCAAAGGTGTGACCAACGTTGAGAAACTGCTGGCCCAGATGCGCGGTGAAGAACACTCGCCCATGATGCAGGAGGTGCAGATGACCACGGAGAAAACCTATCACTTCATGGTCACCGTACCCGGCAAACCCAACGCCCTGGCCATTCTGGTGACTTCCCGTCGCGCCAACCTGGGCATGGGC
Organism: Gammaproteobacteria bacterium; assembly: GCA_011375345.1. Lineage (NCBI taxonomy): Bacteria > Pseudomonadati > Pseudomonadota > Gammaproteobacteria > Gammaproteobacteria bacterium. Next base: position 2,974 of record DRLM01000160.1, on the reverse strand, counting down.
TGGTCGGCAGTGCGCTCCAGACTTCCGGAAATCGCCCCGCACTGTCCCTGAACAAACACCCACAAGCACCACCCACAAAGAAGCAAACCGTTTTTCAAGCGGGGCCCACCCGCTTGAAAAACGTGCCATCGCAACCGGCATCATGCGAAACAAACGCCGGCTGACGGTGGCGCACTCCGGGGCCGGCGCACTACCGGCCCTGCTCTGTACGCTCTATCAACTGCGCGGGAAAGTGCAGGCTGCGCATATCCGCCACGACGCTGTCGGCAGCATAGCCCAGAGTGTGAAACTCAATCTCCCAGGTCTCCGTGTCCAGCAGGGCGAACTGGGCCGCCACCGTGCCGTTTCTCGCCTGGCCAACGGAGCCGGGACACACCAAAGCGTGGTGGTAGTCCGTCATCGACTGACGGGCGTCATCGCTTTCTTCATCCACGCCGTCGCGCCGCAGATAGACTTTAGGCATATGGGTATGGCCGTGAAAACAAAAACGTATGTCCCGCGCGGCCAGTTCGTCCAGATTGTCGCGATAGGTCATGTGGTAGACATAGGCGTTGAAAAAGGTTTTGTCCCGGGGAGCACCATGAACGGCCAGCCACTGCTCATCATTTAAATACAGAGGCAATCCGGCCAGCCAGGCTTTGCGTTCGGCATCCAGCTGCCCCACGGTCCAGTCTATGCCCCAGGCCGCCAGAGCGCTCATGCCGGAACTGGCCCCGCCCTGTACCACGGCGTAATCGTGATTGCCGCACACCACATCCATCCACTCCAGGTCCTTGAGCAGATCAATGCATTGCGCCGGGTGGGGGCCATAGCCCACCACGTCACCGAGCAGAATCCCGTGGCCCACGTCGCGCTGATCGAGATAGGTCAGCACCGTCTCCAGGGCCGGCGCGTTGGCGTGTACGTCGGCCAGCAAGGCGAGCAGCCGCCCCCTGCCGCCCCCGCGGTAGGCGACGGCTCTTTGGGTATACAAGGCTTCGACCAGGGCCGCCAGCACCGCCCGCCGGGTCTCCGGCACGAAAGCGCCGCGCAGCTGCTCGGCAACCGCTGCCGACCAGTGGGAATCGCGGAATGAACTGTCGATTTTTTCCCTCAAAAAACGCCCGATTTCCCGGGCCGCGGCAACGGTCAGCGCCGACTGTGCGCGAACAAAGATGGCCAGATAGTTCGTCAGGGCGTTGAACTGGTCCCAGGCATAAAGATCGTCATCCAGATAATAAATTTCGCCTTGCCGATCCACACCGAAGTTGGACAGTCCCAGGTCCAGACACAGGTCGTGCTGCACCGCCGCGTCCAGGTATTGCGACAATATCCGGATAAAATAATCCAGCAGACGTGACAGGCCGGCTTCCCCCTCAAACAGCGCGCCATCATTCAAAGCCTGAAGGCGGGGGGTGATATTGGCGATAAGGGGCGGCGCACCGCCCGGGTCTTCCAGCAGGAACCAGGTCTTGGCGGGGTGGTGGACCCCCAGCGTCCGCTCCCGCGCCAAGGCCTGTTCGATCCAGCGCCTGGCCGCCAGCGCGTCCAGGCGGTATTCCAGCCTGAGCTTCACCACATGCTCATCGTTCGCCAACACGTGAGTGGTGGGCCGGCCGGTGAATTCGCCGCCGTGCTCCAGCTCTTTTTCAAAGGCATTCAGAGCAAGAACGATATCGCGCTCGGCGATTCCGGCGGCCCCCAGGCTGCCGAGAACGCGCACGCCGCGGCTGGCGGGGTTGAAATCGAGACAGAAATCAGGTTCAGGCATGACAGTATTGCAGGCGGCTCATCATGCCTTTGAGCAGCCGCCGCTCCTGCGCCACCACAAAAGCCTGACTTGCATCCTTTTCCAGTTTCTTTATCCACTTGCCGATAGCGGTCACCACAGGTTCGGCTTGAATCGAGCGGGTAGAGGAGGTCACCGGCAAACCGGCGTCCCGCTGATGCACAGGACCCTCATCGCGCGCCAGATCCACCGCGTAGACCGCCGTCCCCACATCATAACGGGCATCGGGAAAGATACGGCAACAAGCGGCAAAGGGCTCCAGATAGGTATACACCGCCATCACATCCGCACGCTCGAAGCCGGTGGCCGCCATAATGCTGAGCAGCATAATCTGCTTGTACAGGCGATCTACCGTGGGCATGCCGGATTCGCGTCTGACCGCCTTGACTGCCACAGTCAAAACGTCACACGTTTCCGCGTAGAGATAGAGCTGGTGAATCTCAAGGAAAGACAGGGGCGGAGGGTTTCTGCCCGAGCGGTAGGCGTGAATCACGGCCCGGCTCAAAAGTTCCATGGCGCGAAACACCGCCGTCATCAAATACTGTTTCCAGCGGGGCCTGACGCCGGCGTCATAGGCGTTCTTGACCACTATTTTATAACCCGTGGCCAGACCCATATATAGCCACAGCACGTCTTCGTACAGCCTTTCCTGCTGGGCTGCGGAAGGGCTGACGTGATCCAGGCACAGGTCTTCGTGTATCAGAAAGGTCTCATAGATGACTTCGCGGTACAGTTCCAGCAGGGACACTCTTGTTTTATCGTCCACCTGCATTTCGTTGAACGAGCCCAAGGTGCTCGTCAGCGTCCGCACCGCCGGGCCGACCTCATCGGCAATCACTTTATCCAACCACCGCCGCAAGCGCTCACGATCCAGTTCCACCTCGGGATTGACCGCCTGATGCTGGGGAGCTGTAGTGAGAAACAATATGTCCATATTCGTTGAAACCCCCCGGGCCGGGCACCACACGACCAGGCTTGATATCGGTCGCGTTATGGTATCGACAGCGTTTGACAAATGCTTGACCGTTGCATTCAAAATGCATTGCCGGAAATGCGGGCCTGCGATCGAGTAGGAGGCGGGGTCACCCCCGCCGTCCTCTCACACCACCGGACGTGCGGTTCCGCATCCGGCGGTTCATGAGACACACTGGAGTCGTCGCACCGTATCGAGCAGCGACACCAGCCCCAAACGATCAAAGTAGGCCT
>DRLM01000159.1 GCA_011375345.1 Gammaproteobacteria bacterium | reverse complement strand
GGCATCATTCCCCGCCTCAAGCGCTTCACTGTGGTGGGGGTGTTTGAAGTGGGCATGTATGAATACGACAGTGCCCTGGCCCTGCTGCATCTGCGCGATGCCGCCAAACTCTTCCGGCTGCCGGGGGAGGCCAGCGGGGTGCGGCTCAAGCTGGATGATTTATTCCAGGCCCCGCTGTTGGCCAAAACCCTGATCAAGGACCTCCCCGCCGGCTACCTGGTCAGCGACTGGACCCGGCGCCACGCCAATTTTTTCCGGGCCGTGCGCACGGAGAAAACGGTAATGTTCGTGATTTTGATGCTGATCGTCGCCGTGGCTGCCTTCAATATCGTCTCCACCCTGGTGATGACGGTGCGGGACAAGGAAGCGGATATCGCCATTTTGCGCACCCTGGGGGCCAAGCCGCGCAGCATTATGGCGATCTTCATCGTGCAGGGGGCACTCATCGGTCTGGTTGGCACCTTGTTGGGCGGCGTGGGGGGCGTGGCCCTGGCTTTGAATGTGGAGACTATCGTGCCGGCCCTGGAGCAGGCCTTCGGCGTGCATTTTCTGCCACCGGACATTTACTACATCAGCGACCTGCCGTCGGATTTGCAGCGAGCAGACGTCGTCAGAATATGCAGCGTGTCCCTGCTGGTTAGCCTGCTGGCCACCCTCTACCCTGCCTGGCGCGCCGCGCGTACCCAGCCTGCGGAGGCGCTGCGTTATGAGTGAGCCGGTGCTCCGCTGCCGTCATCTGGCCAAAACCTACCGTCAGGGCTCGTTGGCGGTGGAAGTGCTGGTGGAGGTCGATCTCGCGGTGGCGCCAGGGGAACGCGTGGCCATCGTCGGGGCCTCCGGTTCGGGCAAAAGCACTTTGCTGCATCTGTTGGGTGGTCTGGATATCCCCAGCCGTGGGACGGTATGGGTAAAGGGGCAGAACATCGCTGAACTCAGCGATGTGAAACGGGGCCATTTGCGCAATGAAGCCCTGGGCTTCGTCTACCAGTTTCACCATTTGTTGCCGGAGTTTTCGGCCCTGGAAAACGTGTGCATGCCCTTGTTGGTTCGCGGTTTGTCGCCCAGGCGGGCGCGGGACCGGGCACGGCCCTTGCTGGAAAGGGTGGGGCTGGGAGGTCGTTTGCAGCACAAACCGGGGGAATTGTCCGGCGGCGAGCGGCAGCGGGCGGCGGTGGCGAGAGCGCTGGTGACAGAGCCGTGCTGCGTCCTGGCGGACGAACCCACTGGCAACCTGGACTACAAAACAGCGGACCAGGTCTACGACCTGATGCTGGAGTTGAACCGTGATTTCGGCACCAGCTTTGTGGTCGTGACCCACGATCATCAATTGGCGACAGGTATGGACAGAAGCCTGCTGCTGGAGCGGGGGCGTTTGCGCGACGTGGCAGCCTCTCCGCTCAAGGCCTAGCCCTCGTCACTCCGGCGGGTTTTGCGTGAGCTGCGTCTGGCGTTTTCTTTCCAGGCGCTGGGCGCGCTTGATTTTGATATAACGCACGATGTGGATGTGCCACATAATGCGCACGACGACGTTTCCAAGTGCTGCCGCCAGGGTTCCCAGAACAAAGCAGCCCAACAGAAACGGTTGCCAGATTACCGTCAATTCCTCTTCCAGCCATTCCCAGCTCAGTTCAAAGGTCACTGCCGTGACCGGGGCATCCAGCAGCCAGGCGCCGAATTTGTAGGCAAAATAAAAAATAGGCGGCATAGTGAGCGGGTTGGTGATCCACACCAGGGCTACCGACAAGGGCAGGTTCACGCGCAAAAAAATAGCCAGGCCGGCGGCGATGAGCATCTGAAAGGGAACGGGGATAAAAGCACAAAACAAGCCCACCGACATGGCGCCTGGCACCGAGCGACGGTTGAGATGCCACAACAGCGGATCATGCAACAAACGGCCAAAACACTGTAAGTAGCGGTGTTTCTTGATTTCGTTGTGATCCGGCAAGTAGCGTTTGATGATTCTTCTCGGCACTTGCGTTCTCGCTCCAAGCGGGGCGACCCGGGATTATGCACGTTTTCCGTGAACTTTACAGTCTTCCGGCAGCAACCCTGTGTTTTTTATCGGGGAATCTCGCTTTTCAGCAGCTGCCTGCACTGCCCCCGGTGGCATGGTGTTGGTTGTTGCCGGTGGCCCTGTGGGTGACGTGGCGTTGTCCCCTGTGGCGGCCTGCCGCCTTTTTCACAATGGGGTTTTTGTGGCCCCTGCTGGTCGCCAGCCCTGTCCTCAGCCAACAGTTTCCCGTTGCGTGGGTCGGGCATGATCTGGTGGTGGAAGGACGCATTGCCTCACTCCCGGAAAAGGACGGCCGCCGGGAACGTTTTTATTTTGACGTTCTTCAGTGGGAAAACGCGACACTGGCCTCCAGCGGACCGAAGCGGCTGCTCCTGAGTTGGTACCAGGGGGCGCCGCCTCTGGTGGCAGGCCAGCGCTGGCGTCTGACCGTGCGCCTGAAGCCGCCCCACGGGTTCATGAATCCGGGCGGTTACGACTATGAAAAACGTCTGTTCCGGCAGCGGGTACGGGCCACAGGCTATGTCAGAAACCGGGGAGAGCGGCGTCTGCTGGAAGATGCCCCCCCCGGCCTGGACCGGATGCGCCAGGCACTGACTGAGCGTATCCGGCAAATTCTGGGCGACAGTGAGATGGCTGGGCTGATCCGCGCCCTGGTGGTGGGTGACCGCCAGGCCGTGAGTTCCGGACAATGGGCCGTGCTGACCCGCACCGGCACCAATCATCTATTGGCGATTTCCGGCCTCCATATCGGCCTGGTGAGTGGCCTGGCGTTTTTTCTGGCCCGTCGCCTGTGGGTCCGCATCCCCCGGGCGGTTCTCTACTTGCCGGCGCCCGCTGCGGGCGCCGGAGCCGGCCTGCTGGCGGCGGCGGCATACGCCGCCCTGGCGGGGTTCACCCTGCCCACCCAGCGGGCCCTGCTGATGGTGGCAGTGGTGATGAGCGCTGTGATGTTGCGACGCCAAAGCCAGTCCGTTCACACCTTTATGCTGGCCCTGCTTGCCGTACTGCTCTTTGATCCCCTTGCGACCCTGGATGAGGGGTTTTGGCTGTCGTTCGCCGCGGTGGCGTTCATCTTGTACGCCTTGCTGGGACGTCGCCGGTCTGACAGTCACTGGCGCAGCTGGGGTCGTGTTCAATGGTCGCTGGCGGTGGGGCTGTTGCCCCTGATGCTGATTTTGTTTCAGCGCAGTTCTCTGGTTGCGCCGCTTGCCAATCTGGTTGCCGTACCGTGGGTGGGCTTCGTGGTGGTGCCGCTGGCCCTGGCGGGCGCGGCACTACTGGTGTCCCTGCCCGGCGTGGGCGCAATTTTGCTGCATGGCGCCGGGCTGGCCCTGGCAGGACTGTGGTACGGACTGGAGGCCCTGGCGGCCCTGCCGTGGGCCGAGTGGACACAGTCGGCGCCTCCTGCCTGGGCCCTGGCGGCAGCCGTGCTGGGGGCGGTGATGCTGTTGGCACCGGCCGGCATCCCGGGGCGCTGGGTGGGCGCAGTGTTGCTGCTGCCCCTGGCGCTGGTCACACCCCCCCGGCCGGGCTACGGTGAGGCGTGGTTCACCTTGTTGGACGTGGGACAGGGCCTGGCAGCGGTGGTGCGTACCACTGATCACGCGCTGTTGTTTGATACCGGCCCTCGCTTTGGACCGCAGTTTGATGCGGGGCGCGCCGTGGTGGTGCCCTTTTTGCGGCACGAAGGCATCCGGCGGCTCGACCTGCTGGTGCTGAGCCATGGGGACATGGACCACCGCGGTGGTTTATCGTCCATCGTCAGTGAGCTGCCCGTAGCCCGGGCCCTGAGCAGCGCACCCAGAGCGGTGGAACAGCATCTGTCTCAGGTGGCCCCCTGCCAGGCGGGACAGCGGTGGCAGTGGGACGGCGTGGAATTCGAGATGATTTATCCCTTTGATGCAATATCAAGCGGCAACGACAGTTCCTGTGTGCTGCGTGTGACCGCCGCCGGCGGGGCGGATGCGCTGCTGACCGGAGACATTGAACGAAAAGCGGAACAGAGCCTCCTCAAAGCAGGGGGAATGCTGGCAGCAAAGTTGCTGGTGGCCCCCCATCACGGCAGCAATACGTCGTCCACGATGGCGTTTGTCCGGGCAGTGGCGCCGCGCTATGTGCTGTTTCCCGTCGGCTGGCACAACCGCTACGGTTTTCCCAAACCCGAGGTAATGGCCCGTTATGCGGCCGTGGGAGCGGTGGGCTTGAGCACGGCGGCCCTGGGCGCCATCCGGTTCCGCCTGCGCGCGCAAAGCCCCACGGCGCCGGAACCCTATCGCCGCCAGGCGCGACGCTACTGGCACTCCCCCTGCGAGTGCTGAAATGGCTTGGAACTTGCTAAAATCACATTATTTTTTTCCAACAGGAGATGCCCATGGCCTATGAAAAGATCATCGTTCCCGCAGACGGGGAAGCCATCAGCGTTGCGGCTTCAGGGACGATGGACGTGCCCGACCGGCCGCTGATCCCCTTTATCGAAGGGGACGGCATCGGCGTGGACGTGACGCCGGTGATGCGCCGGGTCGTGGATGCCGCCGTGGAAAAAGCCTACGACGGTGGCCGTCGGATCGCCTGGATGGAAATCTATGCCGGGGAGAAGGCCACGCGGGTTTACGGTGAAGGGGTTTGGTTGCCGGACGAAACCCTGGATGCAGTGCGGCGGTATGCTGTCGCCATCAAAGGGCCGCTGACCACTCCCGTGGGGGGCGGAATTCGTTCTTTAAACGTAACGCTGCGCCAGGAGCTGGATCTGTATCTGTGCTTGCGGCCGGTACGCTATTTCGCCGGCACCCCCAGCCCGGTGCGCGCGCCGGAAAAGGTCAACATGGTGATATTCCGGGAAAATTCCGAAGACATCTATGCCGGAATCGAGTGGGCCGCCGGCAGCGAAGAAGCCAGGAAAGTCATCGACTTTTTGCGGCGCGACATGGGCGTGACCAAAATCCGTTTCCCGGACAGCTCCGGCATCGGCATCAAGCCCGTATCACGGGACGGCACCCGGCGCCTGGTGCGCAAAGCGCTGCAATACGCCATAGACAACCAGCGTGATTCCGTGACTTTGGTGCACAAGGGCAACATCATGAAATTCACAGAAGGCGCGTTTAAGAGCTGGGGTTATGAGTTGGCGCAAGAGGAATTCGGCGCCCAGCCGCTGAACGGTGGACCGTGGATGCAGTTCAACCATCCCGTTACAGGCCAACCGGTTGTGGTGAAAGATGTTATCGCTGATGCCTTTCTTCAGGAAATCCTGCTGCGCCCGGCGGAGTTTGATGTCATTGCCACCTTGAATTTAAACGGCGATTACATCTCGGACGCCCTGGCCGCCCAAGTGGGCGGTATCGGCATTGCGCCGGGGGCGAATCTGTCCGACACCGTGGCCTTGTTTGAGGCAACCCACGGCACGGCGCCCAAGTACGCGGGCAGGAATGTGGTGAATCCCAGCTCCCTGATATTGTCCGCTGAGATGATGCTGCGTCACATAGGCTGGCTTGACGCTGCCGAGCAGCTTATTCAGGGGGTGAGCGGTGCGATAGCGGCAAAGACCGTCACGCAGGATCTGGCGCGCCTGATGAGCGGTGCGGAGCAAGTCTCCTGCTCCGGCTTCGGCGAGGCAGTAATACAAAACATGAAGCAATAAAACCCTTGGGGCCTTTTTTGACAAAGGCCCCACGTCTTTTGTGTGATGTTGTTGTCAGCGGTGTACTGGTACTCGCAAAAGAGTACTAGCTGCTCGGCCGAATATGCGAAGCCAGCCAGCCCTTCGGGCCTTCTTGTAACTCAAACTCCACTTTCTGGCCTTGTTTTAGCGTCCGGTAACCTTCCATCTCGATCGCCGAGAAATGGGCAAAAACTTCTTCTCCCCCCTCATCCGGCAGAATAAAGCCATAGCCCTTGGCGTTACTAAACCACTTCACAACACCGGTCGCGGTTTTCATTGCTTACCTCTCCGCATTGCGACGGCAGCAAGCCGTTTGCACATCGCCAGAGATCCCCACGGTACAGCATTCGGACCCCACTCCCAGCTCGATACTGCATGAGCATATTGTAATATTTACGCTTGGACACTGTCGTCCAACTCGGTATTATTGTCAAGTATAGCCGCCGAATCTCCGATGCCGCGCCATTTTCGCGGGTCACGTAGTAGAATACCCACCGGTAATCCCTTGCCTGTATCACGAGCACACTGGGACAGCTCAAGTGGCTTTTGAAAGATGACGTTATAGGTACTAGCCATGGGTGATCGACCTCTCCTTGGCCATGAAAACAGCGATGGGGTTGCAGTTCAGGACGCCAAGCCCAAGCTCAAGCAACCCCCACTATTTAAAGTCATCATTCTAAATGACGACTATACCCCTATGGAGTTTGTGGTTGATGTGCTTCGTAGGTTTTTCGGGATGGATCTGGAAAAAGCCACGCAAATCATGTTGCATGTACATACCCGCGGCGCCGGGGTGTGCGGGGTGTTTACGCGCGATGTGGCTGAAACCAAAGTGGATCAGGTCAATCGCTATGCCAGGGAAAATCAGCACCCCTTGCTGTGTACTTTAGAAGAGACGTAGTGCGACGAGCGTCGAGAGTTGAGGTAACCCTATGTTAAGCCCGGATTTGGAACAAACGTTGAACAACGTGTTTCGGGAAGCGCGGGAGCGTTTGCATGAATTCGTGACCGTGGAACATTTGTTGTTGGCGCTGATCGGAAACGAATCCGCAGCAAAAGTGCTGGAGGCGTGCGGCTCTGACCTGGGACAACTGCAAAGTGATTTGATGGCTTTCATTGAGGAGACGACGCCGCTGCTTTCTCCCGAAGACGGTCGTGAAGTTCAGCCCACCTTGGGTTTTCAACGGGTGTTGCAGCGGGCGGTGTTTCATGTGCAGGCATCGGGCAAGAAGGAAGTCACCGGCGCCAATGTCCTGGTGGCCATATTCAGCGAGCAGGATTCGCAGGCGGTTTATTTTCTCAGCCGTCAGAATATCGCCCGTCTCGACGTGGTGAATTACATTTCCCATGGCATCTCCAAGATTCACGGGGAAGACGACGAGCCTGACGGCCTGCCTATGTCCGGCGACGAAGAGGAAACCGGACAGAGTGCCGGGAAGTCCCCGCTGGAAGCGTTTGCGACGAATCTCAACGAGCTGGCACGGCGCGACAAAATTGATCCTTTGATCGGTCGCGATTTCGAAATTCAACGTACCATCCAAATCTTGTGTCGCCGGCGCAAAAACAACCCCTTGTTTGTCGGGGAAGCGGGCGTCGGCAAAACGGCGCTGGCGGAGGGGCTGGCGCGCAAGATTGTCACCGGTGATGTGCCGGAAGTGTTGGCGAACAGCACCATTTATTCGCTGGATATGGGCGCCTTGCTCGCCGGCACCAAGTACCGGGGCGACTTCGAGAAGCGCCTGAAGGCCCTGTTGGCCCAGTTGGGCAAGGAACCGGGCAACATTCTTTTTATCGATGAAATACATACCATCATCGGTGCAGGAGCGGCCTCCGGTGGCGTCATGGATGCGTCCAATTTGATCAAACCGGTGCTGGCATCCGGTGCTTTGAAATGCATTGGTTCCACCACGTATCAGGAATATCGTGGAATCTTTGAGAAAGACCGGGCACTCGCCCGCCGTTTCCAGAAGATTGATGTGGGTGAACCCTCCATCGAAGACACGGTGGCTATTCTGAAAGGGTTGAAGAGCCGCTTTGAGGAACATCATTCAGTGAAGTATTCCCAGGCCGCGCTGCGGGCCGCGGCGGAGTTGTCTGCTCGCTACATCACCGACCGGCATTTGCCCGACAAGGCCATAGACGTGATTGACGAGGCGGGGGCCAATCTGCACTTGTTGCCCCCGTCACGGCGGAAGAAAACCATAGGCGTTGCTGATGTTGAAAATGTTGTTGCGAAGATTGCGCGCATACCAGCGAAGAGTGTTTCCAGTTCTGACAGAGAGGCGCTGCGCAATCTGGAACGTGACCTGAAACTGGTGGTCTACGGGCAGGACGAGGCCATCGAGTCCCTGGATGCCGCCATCAAGATGGCCCGCTCCGGTTTGGGGAACCCGCAAAAGCCCATTGGCTGCTTCTTGTTTGCCGGTCCCACCGGTGTGGGCAAAACCGAAGTGTCGCGCCAGCTGGCCAAAATCCTGGGGATAGAACTGGTGCGCTTCGATATGTCCGAATACATGGAGCGCCATACCGTGTCACGGCTGATCGGCGCCCCCCCTGGCTATGTGGGCTATGATCAGGGCGGCTTGCTGACTGAAGCGATTACCAAACATCCCCATTGCGTGTTATTGCTGGACGAGATCGAAAAAGCCCATCCCGATGTGTACAACCTGCTGCTGCAAGTGATGGATCACGGTACGCTGACCGACAACAACGGCCGCAAAGCCGATTTTCGCAATGTTATGCTAATTATGACAACCAACGCCGGCGGTGAGCAGCTCAGCCGCCGCTCCATGGGTTTTGCCACCCAGGATCACTCCAGTGACAGCATGGAAGTCGTCAAGAAAACCTTTTCACCCGAATTCCGCAACCGCCTGGATGCCATCGTGCAGTTCAGACAGCTGGACCGGCAGACGGTGTCCAGTGTGGTGGACAAGTTCCTGGTGGAACTGGAAGCCCAGCTGGAAGAGAAACGCGTGACGGTGGAGGTGACCGAAGAGGCACGGGCGTGGCTGGCGGAGCACGGCTTCGACCCGGTCATGGGTGCCCGTCCCATGAGCCGCGTGATCCAGGAAAACATCAAAAAGCCTTTGGCCGGCGAGCTGCTGTTCGGCGAATTGGCCAACGGCGGCCATGTTGTTGTGGCGCTTAAAGACGGCGAACTCGTGTTTCACTTCAGCACAGCGGGCGAGGCCCTGACTCACGCGTAAGCACCATCCGGCCAGGTCAACGGCATGCGCCACACGTGCGTTTTGCCGCCCTAGCGGGCCCGGTAGACAATACGTCCTTTGCTCAGGTCGTAGGGCGTGAGCTGAACGGTGACCTTGTCGCCGGTAAGTATGCGGATGTAGTGCTTGCGCATCTTGCCCGAGATATGGGCGGTCACCACATGACCGTTTTCCAGTTCCACCCGGAACATGGTGTTGGGAAGGGTTTCAACAACCGTTCCTTCCATCTCAATGTGATCTTCTTTTGCCATTAGGTGCAAATACTCCGCTGCTGCTGGCCAAGGGGGCGGGCGCAGAAGCGGCGCCAGCTAATCCCTGTGGAGGGCGCATATTGCCTTAACTAGGCGAATATTTCAAAGGGGGCGCTGAGCGGCCTGGCTTTGTTCAAAACCTCGCCATTCGGTTAACGGCATCCAGCGGTTTTTCCTGTGGATATGAGCCGGACGGAAGTCGCTTTTATAGCGCATGGTGGGGCACTCAGGAATCCAATACCCCAGATACAAGCTGCTCAGGCCCAGGCGGCGGACCTCCTCGATTTCCCACAGTACAGCGTAGGTGCCCAGGCTCCGCTTCGGGTGTCCGGGCTCGTAAAACGTGTAGACGGCGGACAGGCCGTCTGTGAGGCGGTCGACAACCGCTACCGCCAGCAGGATCCGTCCCAGCCGGAATTCAACGAAACGGGTGTCGCACCAGGAGCTGAGCAGAAAATGCCGGTACTGATCCGGATCCCCCCCGTTCATGTCGCTGTGCGGATGCCTGGCAGCCAGATAGCGGCGGTAGAGGGCGAAATGCCGGGGGTCGAAGCCGGCCTCTACAGTGAGGGTGCGCAGGTCCTGGTTACGCCGCCAGGTACGACGCTGGCTGCGCGTGGGCTGAAAGCCCGCGGCGTTCACCCGCAAGGGGATGCAGGCATCGCAAGCCCGGCATTTTGGCCGATAAACGAACTCGCCGCTGCGGCGAAAGCCCATATCCATGAGGCTGCTGTAGAGCGGGCGGTCCATGGGCTGGTGCGGATCGACGAACTGGGTGACGGCGCTGCGGCGGGGGAGATAACTGCACGGGTGGGTATGGCCGCAGTAAACGCTCACGGTTTCACGCCTGTGCCCTGCGGGACCGGTATTCATGGGGTTGTCCCGAATCCCGCCCAGCTCTCCACCGGCTCCGCCTGCTGACAATAGTGCTCCAGACGGGCGATGAACTGTGCCCGGGGCATGAGCCGTGCGCCCAGGCTGGCCAGATGGCGGGAGGGGACTTGGCCGTCGATCATGGCGTAGCCCCAGTTTTCCAGCTGTCGGGCCAGGGCTACGAAGGCTGCTTTGGAGGCGTCGCTGCGCCGCGAAAACATGGACTCGCCGAAAAACACCCGGCCCAGGGCCACGCCGTACAGTCCCCCTGCCAGCTCGTTTTCGTACCAGGCTTCCACCGAATGGGCCACACCCAGTTCATGCAGGTGGCAATACGCCTCACGCATGGAAGCGGTAATCCAGGTACCCAGTCCATCGGCGCGGGTCTGGGCACAGGCGGTGATTACCCGGGCAAAGGCCCGGTCCGCCGTAATCCGGTATTCGCCCCGCCTGAGCCTCTTGCGCAGACTGCGGGAAATCCTGATTTCGGCGGGATAGAACACGGCGCGGGGGTCGGGGGACCACCACAAAACGGGCTGGCCCTCGCTGAACCAGGGAAAGATGCCGCTGCGGTAGGCCGCTGTCAGACGCTGGGGTGACAAACTGCCGCCGACGGCAAGCAGACCATTGGGATCGGTCAGCGCCTGCTCCGGCGGGGCGAAGGGCGTGATGTCATCATCGGCATCCAGCCACTGTAAACCGTTGACAGAAACCATGAACGTCAGCGCCTGAGTCTAAAGTGGCCGCGGTGTTTTGAAAGGCGAGTGGGACAGCAGACTTTTCATATAGTAGTCCATTTCCCTTTGTTCGTAACGCAGGAACTTCGCCACGGCATTGTGGAAGTGCCGGTCCTTTAGCCAATGGGCCGAATAGGTGGCCCGGGGAAGGAAGCCGCGGCTCACTTTGTGCTCCCCCTGGGCGCCGGGCTCGAAACGGTGGATACCCTGGCGCAGGCAATACTCGATACCGGTGTAATAGCACAGCTCGAAGTGCAGGCTGTGGTAGCAGGCTTCACTGCCCCAGTAGCGGCCGTAGAGTACCTTGTCGCCGCGAAAGCTCAAGGCGGCCGCCACCGCCTTGCCCCGATGTTCCGCCAGTGCCAGCACCACTGCATCGGACAGGGTCCGGCCCACTGTCTGAAAAAACGCCAGGGGCAGGGGAACAAAGCCGCTCTTGCGCAAAAAGGTGTCTCGGTAGCAGCGGTAAAAACAGCGCCAGTGGGCATCTTCCACCTGCTCTCCGGTCAACACCCGGGTGGTGATGCCTGCCTCTTTGACTTGGCGTCGCTCCCGTTTGATCTTCTTTCGTTTCGCTGAAGTGAAGCGGGCCAGGTAGTCCTCGAACGTCTCATCCTCCCCCTTGTACCAGTGAAACTGGCAGCCTGTGCGGCGCAATGCACCGTGTTGCTCCAGCGCCTGCAAGGCCTCCTCCGTCATGAACAGCCCATGGAGAGATGAGACCCCACTGTCCCGGGCGTAGTCCATGGCCGCTGCCGCCAGTGCCTGGATGAGGGCGGGGCGCCTTGGTTCCGGGGCAGTCAGCAGCCGGGGCCCGGTCGCCGGCGTGTAAGGGGCGGCGATAATCAGTTTGGGGTAGTAGCGGACACCGCTGCGCCGGCAGGCATCGGCCCAGGCCCAATCGAAGACAAATTCGCCCCAGGAATGATCCTTGAGATACAGGGGCAGGGCACCCACCAGCTTGGCTCCCTCGCGCATCAGCAAATAGCGGGGATGCCATCCCGTGCCCGGTCCGAGGCCCTGGTGGCGCTCCAGCGCGTGAAGAAAGGCGTGGCGAAGAAAGGGGTAGCCTTGAGTCAGCAGACCGTCCCATTCCCGGGCATTGACCCGGTCCAGGGATTCCACGATAGCCACGTTCATGTTCAAATCGCACTACGCTTGTTAGGTGTCGGTCCACAGTGAGACCAACAACAGATTGACGCGGAAAACGGCGCGGCGGGTGTGACGGGTGCCCGGCGCGGAATTATGAGGAGATTCCATGACAAGAGCCAACAGTC
>DRLM01000158.1 GCA_011375345.1 Gammaproteobacteria bacterium | reverse complement strand
TGGCGAAAGTAAATGGGAGGCGGAGGCGGCCTTGTGCCGCATCGCCGGGGACAGCGGTTTGGAGCTGGTGGTGATCAGGCCGCCGCTGGTGTACGGCCCCGGCGGCGGTCGCAATTATCTGGCGTTGCTGCAAGCCGTGGAGCGGGGTTTGCCGTTGCCGTTTGCCAGTGTGAACAATCGCCGCAGCATGATCTTTGTGGAAAATCTGGCCCATGTCATTTGCCTGTGCGCTACGGTGCCGCATGCGGCCGGTCAAATCTATCTGGTGAGTGACAACGAGGATCTCTCCACCCCTGAATTACTGCGCCGCATGGGCCGGGCCTTGGGCCGCCCGGTGCGCTTGTTTCCCGTGCCCGTGCCCTTGTTGCGGCTTGCGGGCAAGCTGGTGGGCAGGCAGGACATGATGGAGCGTCTGGTGGGATCCCTGGCGGTGGATATCTCAGCAGTAAAAGATGAACTCGGGTGGTCGCCGCCTTACACCCAGGAACAGGGTTTGCGCGCAACGGTCGGGCACTATTACGGGCGGGACGAGGCATCGGATGGCTGAGGCCGGCCTGTCGGCAGCCCAGTGGGTGTGGGTGGTGGGCGGTGTGGCCGGATTGACCGCGGTGCTGGCGGGTGGCGTTCGGAGGTATGCCTTGCAGCGGGGGCTGATGGATGTTCCCAACGACCGCAGTTCCCACCATCGGCCCACGCCGCGGGGGGGTGGGGTGGCCATCGCGGTGGCGTTTTTTATCGCGGTGGCGTACTTGGCCGGGCGGGGCAGCACTCCCTCCGCCGTTGCCGCGGCCCTGCTTGGCGGCGGGCTGTTGGTGGCCGCCATCGGTTGGGCCGACGACCATTCGCATATCCCGGCGCGGTGGCGTGCCACGGTGCACGGGCTGGCGGCCGTATGGGCGGTGTGGTGCCTCGGGGGGTATTCCGCTTTGAATATCGGGGTGGCGGTGATTCCTTTGGGGGCTTGGGGCAGCGTTCTGGCAGTGCTGGGCATTGTCTGGCTCACTAATCTTTATAACTTCATGGATGGCATCGACGGTCTGGCAGGCGGGCAGGCGGTGGTCGCCGGCCTGGGTGGTGCCGTGCTGCTATGGTGGGTGGGTGCGCCGGGGCTCGCCGTGGTGGCAGCCGGTCTGGCGGCGGCCAGCACCGGGTTTTTGGTGTGGAACTGGTCGCCGGCCCGCTTGTTCATGGGGGATGTGGGCAGCGGTCTGTTGGGGTATAGTTTCGCGGTTTTGGCGCTGGCCGGCGATAATCTTGGTGCCTTGCCGGTTCCTATCTGGGGCATGTTGCTGGCAATATTTATCTTGGATGCTACCTTTACCCTCGTGCACCGTGTGGTCAAGGGCGAGCCCTGGTACGCGCCTCACCGCAGTCACGCCTATCAGCGTTTGACCCAAATGGGTTGGTCCCACGCGCGGGTGAGTGTCGCGGTCATGCTGATTGTGTTGCTTGTCCTGTTTCCCAGCGCCGCTTTGGCCGTGTTTTGGCCGTGGTTGATGTTTCCGCTGGTGCTTGTTCTTGCTGCTGTCGGCTGGTGGGCCTGGCGGAAGATCCAAAAGCAGTATGCTGCTGAATCAGTAGGGAAGGTAGATTCGTGATATCCGAGATGACGCGCCGGACCGGCATTGTGTTGCATGATTTGTTCATGGTGATGCTGGCCTGGGTGCTGGCGTTCAGCATTCGGTACAACTTTGTCTTTACGCCCACGGAATGGTGGGTGTTGGCGCAGAGTCTGCCTGTGATGATTTTGGCGCAGGGCCTGGTGTTGTGGCGTTTCGGTTTGTACCGTGGCGTGTGGCGCTTTGCCAGTATTCCCGACCTTTGGAACATCCTGCGGGCCGTGATGTTGGGCACGTTGGCCGCAGCGATTGCCTTGTTTCTGATCAACCGGCTGGACGGCATTCCCCGCTCAAGCCTGGTCTTTTATCCCATGTTTTTGGTGTTTTTGCTCGGCGGGCCCCGGGTGATTTACCGCATGTGGAAAGATCACCGCATGACCCTGGGCAAGCCGACGGAGCGTAAACGGGTGCTCATACTCGGCGCCGGCCGGGCCGGTGAAATGCTTGCGCGGGATATGCACCGCGACGGTGAGTATTCGCCCGTGGGGTTTTTGGATGATCAGCCCAAGCTCAAAGGCGCCAAGATCCACGGTATCCCCATTCTGGGCTCCATCGAGGACGTGGCCCGGGTGGTGGAGGATGTGGAAGCGGATGCGGTGGTTATCGCCATGCCCTCGGCGTCGGGCAGGCAAATGCAGCGCATCGTCAGCTTGTGCGAGCGCATTGATGTGCCGTTCCGGACGCTGCCGCGGTTGCAGGACATGGTCTCAGGCCGGGCCAGCATCAGCGAATTGCGCGAGGTGGCCATTGATGACCTGCTGGGCCGCGACCCGGTGTCGCTGGATTGGAAAAGGATCAGCGCCGGGTTGGCGGGGAAAACCGTGCTGGTCAGCGGTGGCGGTGGTTCCATCGGCGCCGAGCTGTGCCGTCAGGTGGCGGGTTTGGGGCCGGCCAGGCTGGTCATTTTTGAGCGCTCTGAGTTTAATTTGTACCGCATCGAACTGGAGTTGCGCCGGGATTTTCCCAGGCTCATATTGCATTCCTGTTTGGGAGATGTGGCGGACACCGCCGCGGTGGAGCGGGTGATGGATCAACATCGGCCGAATGTGATTTTCCACGCGGCGGCTTACAAACATGTCCCCCTGCTGGAAAGGCAGCCGCGCGAAGCCTTGCGCAACAATGTGGTGGGGACCAAAGTGTTGGCCATGGCCGCCGACCGTTTTGCTTGCAGCACCTTTGTGCTGATTTCCACCGACAAAGTCGTCAATCCGACCAATGTCATGGGCGCCAGCAAGCGGGTGGCGGAATTGTTCTGCCAGGCTTTGAACCGTCGCTCGAATACGCGCTTTATCACCGTGCGCTTCGGCAATGTGCTGGGTTCCGCCGGCAGCGTCGTGCCTTTGTTTCAACAGCAAATCGCCGAAGGCGGGCCGGTGACGGTGACCGACCCCGATATCAGCCGTTTTTTTATGACCATTCCCGAAGCGTGCCAGCTCATCATGCAGGCGGCGGCAATGGGCAGGGGTGGGGAGATATTCGTGCTGGACATGGGGGAGCCGGTGAAAATCAGCTATCTGGCGGAGCAGCTCATCCGGCTGTCCGGCAAGGTGCCGGGGAAGGATATCAATATCACGTACACCGGTTTGCGGCCGGGTGAAAAATTGTACGAAGAACTGTTTTATGAGCACGAGGTCCTGGGTAAAACCACTCACGAGAAAATTCTCCTGGCCCAGTCATCTGTGACTGACTGGGGTCGTTTGAATCAGCTGTTGGATGCCCTGCAGGACGCTTGCAGCAAGTACGATGAGGGGGCGTTGCAGATGCTGCTGCGGGAACTGGTGCCTGAAATGAGTGAGGCGCCGGCGGGCAAGGTTGCACCGGCGGCGGACAATGTGGTCCGGCTGCCGGTTTAGGCGTCGGATATCGAGCTATTAACTCGGCAGTCAAACAGCTCGTCCTGAATTGTTTGGCGGACACCTGCAAAATCCGCTTTGCCATGCGGCGACATGGTGGGAAGTTCGCAGGCGCCCACGGGGTGGCGCCGATGGCGGCACATCCCTGTGTCGCGCCATTGACCCGGCAATTATAATCGCCAGGTTGATAAACTGGCCGAAAATCAGCATATTTGAATATTATAATATTTTTATGTGTATGAATTTAAAGAACTAAAAACGTTTTGGCACTGCTTGCCCCGCCGGGATGTCTGCGGTAGGCTAATTGTCACCCAATCTCAATAATTCAAATAAAAAACAGGGAGGGTGAACGATGTATCGGAATACACCGTTGAACTGGTTTTTTTCTGCTGGATTTCTGCTTGCTTTCCTGCCCCAAGCTGCCCATTCCGCCCTCATCATTACCGAGTTCATGCGCAATCCCTCGGGTTCCGATGCCTTGGGGGAGTGGTTTGAGGTGTACAACGCCGGTTCCACCCCGGTCGATTTGTATCAATGGTCCATTGCTGATCTGGGTTCCAATAGTCACACCATAGGCAGTTCTGTCGTGGTTGGCCCGTCCAGTTACGCGCTGTTGGGTCGCAACGGTGACACGGCCACCAACGGGGGGTTGGTTTTTGACTATGTGTACGGCAACCAGTTTGTATTGGCCAACGGTGACGATGAACTGCTGCTGTTCGATGATCTGGGCACGGAAATCGATCGCGTGGTGTATGACAGCAGTTTCCCCGGGGGTGACGGCGTTTCCGCTATGCTGGTCAGCCTTGGTCTGGACAACAACGACCCGGCCAACTGGGTGGCCGCCACGACTTATTACAATGCTGACAACAAAGGGACGCCGGGTGCGCCGAATTTCAGCGCTGCCGCTACCGTCGCCGAACCGCCCGCGTCCGCGCTGCTGTTGCTCGGCGGCGTGCTCGCGCTGATGGGAAATTGGGGACGCCGTGCTGGGAGCCAGTCGGGTTTGGGATGAATCGGCTGCAAAACGGGGAGAGCGGTCCTGGGTGGCCGCGATTTTTCGTTACATTGCGACAATCTGTCCTCGCTCTCCCATGTTTTCGCTCGATTCCCCCAGCAAGATGTTGAAAAAGGTCTTCCTGGCCTTTTTCAACGCCGGCTGCCGCATACGTGGTTTGCGGCGGCCTTGCCTGAAAAACGGTTTCTCCCACCCGCCCTGGACGCAGTTCCGCTATAATGCGCTGTAGCGGCGGGAGTATTCGAAGTTTGCCCCAGGTCTTTGAATAGTCCCGGATTTTTCGCGCCGTCCTTCCAAAACGCAATCAGGTGTTATTCATGAGTTTCACGCTACGCAAAGCCGTCTTCCCCGTCGCGGGCATGGGCACGCGCTTTTTGCCGGCCACCAAGGCCAATCCCAAGGAAATGCTGCCTATTGTTGACAAACCGCTCATTCAGTATGCGGCGGAAGAAGCCATCGCGGCCGGCATCAAAGAACTGATTTTTGTCACCAGCAGCAGCAAGCGCGCCATCGAAGACTATTTTGACAAGAATTACGAATTGGAAGACAAGCTGGAGCGGGCGGGAAAGCAGGAACTGCTGAAGATCGTCCGCGAAGTGGTCCCCGAAGGCGTGTCCTGCATCTATGTTCGCCAGGCGGAGGCTTTGGGTTTGGGGCATGCGGTGCTGTGCGCCCGGCCGGTGGTGGGCCATGAACCCTTTGCGGTTATCCTGGCGGACGATCTCATTGATGTTGATGATGGCAGGCAGGTGTGTCTGGAACAAATGAAGGAGGTGCACGCTTACCATCGTTGCAGTGTGCTGGGGGTGGAAGAGGTCGATCCCGCGCAGACCGAGCAGTATGGCATTGTGGATGCGCAGCCGGTCGCCAAGCGTCTGGAAAGGTTGAATGGGATCGTGGAAAAACCCAAGCCCGAGGTGGCGCCGTCGCACCTGGCGGTGGTGGGGCGTTACATTCTCACCCCGCGCATTTTCGATTTGCTGGCCACCACGGAACGGGGTGCCGGCGGCGAAATTCAGCTCACCGACGCCATCGCCCGCTTGTTGAGAGAAGAACCGGTGCTGGCCTATCAGTTCGAGGGCAAACGCTACGATTGTGGCAGCAAACTGGGTTATTTGCAGGCCACGGTGGACTTTGCCCTGCGGCATCCCCAGCTGGCGGAACCGTTTACCGAATTCATGCGTTCCGTCGCCTGCACGCCGAAGGACTTGTAATGACCGGCTGTCCCACCATTGAGCAATTCGTTGGCAATACCCCCTTGGTGCGCCTGCAGAGGCTGCCGGGTGACACGACCAATGTGGTGCTGGCCAAGCTGGAAGGCAACAACCCCGCCGGTTCCGTAAAGGACCGGCCGGCCCTGTCCATGATCCGTCACGCCGAGGCCCGCGGTGAGATTCAGCCCGGCGATACCTTGATCGAAGCCACTTCCGGCAACACCGGCATCGCCCTGGCCATGGCCGCCGCCATCAAAGGCTACCGCATGCAGCTCATCATGCCCGAGACCATGAGCGTGGAACGGCGCGCGGTAATGAAAGCCTTTGGCGCCGGGATTATCCTGGTATCCAGGGATGACGGCATGGAGGGCGCGCGCGATCTCGCCCTGGACATGCAAAACCGCGGCGAGGGCAAGGTGCTGGATCAGTTCGCCAATCCCGACAACCCCCGCGCCCACTACGAAGGCACCGGCCCGGAAATCTGGCGCGACACAGCGGGGCGCATCACCCATTTCGTCAGCGCCATGGGCACCACCGGCACCATCATGGGCACCTCCCGCTATCTCAAGGAACAAAACAGCGACGTGCAGATTGTCGGCGTGCATCCCGCCGAAGGCGCCGCCATTCCCGGCATCCGCCGCTGGCCGGAGGAATACCTGCCGAAAATCTACGAGCCCGCCCGGGTGGACCGGGTGCTGGAGGTGGGCCAGGACGAGGCGGAGGAGACCACCCGTCAACTGGCCGCGCGCGAGGGTATTTTCGCCGGGGTGTCGTCTGGTGGCGCGGTCAGCGCGGCGCTGCGCCTGTCCAGAGAGGTACGCCATGCGGTGATCGTGGTGATTATTTGCGACCGGGGCGACCGGTATTTGTCTACCGGGGTGTTTCCGGCGTAAAGACGCGGAGTTGAATGACGCTGATTTATTAACCCGGCAATTAGGATTGTCGGGTCAATGGCGCGGCACAGGGATGTGCCGCCATTGGCGCAAGTCAATGCGAGCCCGCGAAATACCAGCCATTTCGCACAATGGCGCCCGTATTTCGCGGGCGGCAATCAAACAGGTCAGGACGACCTGTTTGATTGCCGGGTTAATAATACATTGCCGGTTTTCGGTGTGAACTTGCACGCGCAAGGCGTGCAGGCCTTTCTGAGTACCCAATATGCCCCGCCGCAAACGCAAACCCGTTCCCACCCAGCCCGTACGCGCGGAAGTGGAAGCCCTGACCCATGATGGTCGCGGGGTCGCCCACATCGAAGGCAAGGCCACCTTCATCGATGGCGCCTTGCCGGGGGAGGAGGTGATGTTCACGTACACACTCCAACGCAAACATTACGACGAGGGCGTGATCCGGGGGGTTCTTCGCGCCTCCCCCGACCGTGTCGCCCCCGCTTGTCCGCACTTCGGAATGTGCGGCGGTTGCAGTCTGCAACACCTGTCCGCGGATGCCCAGATTCGCACCAAGGCCGGGCAGCTGCAGGACAATCTGCAACGTATCGGAAGGCTCGCGCCGGAATCGTGGCTGCCACCGCTGACCGGTCCCCATTGGGGCTACCGGCGCAAAGCGCGCCTGGGAGTGAAATATGTAATCAAAAAATCATCGTTACTGGTGGGTTTCAGGGAAAAGAAAAGCGCCTACCTTGCGGAACTCAAGCGCTGCGATGTGCTGCACCCCAAAGTCGGGGCCAACATTATGGCCTTGCGCGAACTCATTGGCGGGCTGGACGGCTATGCGCGCATCCCGCAAATTGAAGTGGCGGCGGGGGACGACACGGTCGGCTTGGTGTTCCGCCATCTTGACCCGTTGAGCGAGGCGGATCTCGGCCGTTTACACGCCTTTGGTGAGACTCACGGTTTTCTCATCTACCTGCAGCCGGGCGGCCCCGGTACGGTTCGTCCGCTGTGGCCACTGAATGCCTCCCTGAGCTACCGCTTGCCCGCACACGAGATCGAGTTCGAGTTTCTACCCACCGATTTCACCCAGGTGAACGGCGACCTCAACCGCGCCATGATCGATCACGCCTTGGGCCTGTTGGCCCCTCATCCCGAGGATCACGTCTTGGATTTTTTCTGCGGGCTGGGCAATTTCACGCTGCCCCTGGCCCGCCGCACGGCCCAGGTGATCGGCGTGGAAGGCGATGCAGCATTGGTGGCCCGCGCCCGCGACAACGCCCGCCGCAACGGGATTGACAATGCTGTTTTCCACGCCGCCGATCTGAGCGAGCCGGACGCCCCCTGGCCCTGGGCCGAACGGCGATTCGACAAAATTCTGCTCGACCCGCCACGCACCGGCGCCCTGGAAGTGGTCAAACGTCTCGCTGCGCTGGGTGCCGAGCGCATCGTTTACGTTTCCTGCAACCCCGCCACCTTCGCCCGCGACGCTGCCGGCTTGGTCCATGGCCACGGCTACCGGCTGGCCCGGGCCGGGGTGATGGACATGTTTCCCCACACCACCCACGTGGAGTGCATCGCGCTGTTTCTGCGGGACTGATTTCCACCCCCGTTGCAATAGGGACGTGGCGCGACAGAGGCAGGCTGAACAGTTGCGAGGAAG
The DNA here is from genome assembly GCA_011375345.1 of Gammaproteobacteria bacterium. Lineage (NCBI taxonomy): Bacteria > Pseudomonadati > Pseudomonadota > Gammaproteobacteria > Gammaproteobacteria bacterium. The sequence goes on along the minus strand of DRLM01000158.1, from coordinate 22,423 downwards.
TTTTGAATCACTAAATGCGGTGGGCGCGCGTCCGGCGTCAATTCAACAAGCCCTTCAGTTCCCGCCAGACATTGTCCAATAGCATCGGTTGCGCCGCGGCCGTGGGGTGTAAGCCGTCCCGCTGAAACCAGGTGAAGCCGGTTCCCAGGCCGTCCAGCAAAAACGGCGTCAGCGCCGTGCCGTAGCGGGCGGCGAGGTCGCGGTAGATCCGCTGAAAGGCCTGGGTGTAGCGGGGGCCGTAGTTGGGTGGCAGCAGCATGCCCACCAGCAGAACCCGGGCGCCGGCGGCCTGGGAGCGCTCGATCATGTGGGCCAGGTTGTCCGCCAGGGCGCTGAGGGGCAGGCCTCGGAGTCCGTCGTTGGCGCCCAGTTCGATGATGACAACGGCGGGCCGGTGGCGCGCCAGCAAGGCGTCGATGCGGCGCCGGCCGCCGTGGCTGGTCTCGCCGCTGATGCTGGCGTTGACCACGACATAAGGCCGCTTTTCCGCCGCCAGCCGTTGCGCCAGCAGGGCCGGCCAGCCCTCTTTTTGCGAAAGACCGTAGGCGGCGCTTAAACTGTCTCCCACGATCAGGATTTTCTCCGGGGCCGCCTGGCCCGCCGCAGCCGCCAGCGAAAGGATGAACAGCGCGATGACGGATACCCCCGCCCGTTCCATGGTGCGCGCCCAGCGTTTGTGTAAACGAGTCATCAGTCCGGAAGGTGAGTTGACCTTGTTGGAGGACATTGATCTTAACATCCTCGCGGGGGAGGCCTGGGCCATTGTCGGCGCCTCGGGGGCGGGCAAGTCCACCCTGCTGGGCCTGCTGGCGGGGCTGGACAGCCCCACCGGCGGGCGCGTGTGGCTGGACGGGGTGGACATTTCCACCCTGGATGAGGACGGCCGCGCCCGGCTGCGGGGCGAGCGGGTGGGTTTTGTCTTTCAATCGTTCCATCTGTTGCCCAATCTCAGCGCCCTGGAAAACGTGATGTTGCCGCTGGAACTGGCCGGCCGCGGCGAGGCCGAAGCGGCCGCCCGCCATTGGCTGGAGCGGGTGGGCCTGACGGCGCGGCTGCAGCACTATCCCAGCCAGCTCTCAGGGGGCGAGCAGCAGCGGGTGGCCATCGCCCGCGCCTTCGCCGCCGGGCCCCGCGTCTTGTTCGCCGATGAGCCCACCGGCAATCTGGACAGCCGCACGGGGGGGCGCATCGTCGATTTGTTGTTCGAGTTCAACCGCGAACAGGGCATCACCCTGGTGCTGGTGACCCACGATAGCGGCCTGGCCCGGCGCTGCCCCCGCCGGCTGGAGCTGGACAGCGGGCGCGTGCGGGCCCTGTCATGAAGGCGCCGCGTTACGCCTGGCGCCTGCTGCGGCGGGACTGGCGCGCCGGTGAGTTGCAGGTGCTGGCGGTGGCGCTGCTGATCGCCGTGGCCAGCGTGGCCTCGGTGAGTTTTTTCACCGACCGCATCGGCCAGGCCCTGGTGCACCAGGCCAGTGCCCTGCTGGGCGCCGACGTGGTGCTGGGCGCCAGCCATCCCCCGGCGAAGAGCTGGGGTGAACTGGCGGGCCGCCACGGTCTGCGGACGGCGGAGACGGTGTCGTTTTTGAGCATGGCGCGGGCGGGCGGGCGCGTTTTGCTGGCGGACATCAAGGCGGTGAGCCCCGGCTATCCGCTGCGCGGTGAGCTGCGCATCGCCCCGGCGCGCTTCGCCCCCGATCATCTTGCCACCACACTGCCGGCGCCGGGCACGGCCTGGGCCGACGCCCGTCTTGTGGGGGAACTGGGGGTGCGGGTGGGGGAGGTGGTGCAAGTGGGCCAGAGCCGCTTTACCCTGGCGGCGGTACTCAGCCACGAGCCGGACCGCGGCGGGGCCCTGTTCAACATCGCCCCGCGCCTGATGATTGCCCGGGCGGATCTCGCCGCCACCGGGCTTGTCGTTCCCGGCAGCCGGGTGCAATACCGCTTCCTGGTGGCGGGGGAGGAGGCGGCGGTGCGGGCCTTTCGCGCCGAGGTGGGGGCGCAGCTGGAGGCGGGGGAGCGGCTGGAGTCAGTGGAAGATGCCCGCCCCGAGATGCGCACCGCCCTCAGCCGGGCCCGCCAGTTTTTGGGTCTGGCGGCCCTGGTCAGCGTGATCCTGGCCGGGGTGGCCATCGCCGTGGCCACCCACCGCTTTGTCCTGCGGCGGCTGGACAGTTGTGCTGTGCTGCGTTGCCTGGGGGCGGGGCAGGATCAGATCCTGGCCATTTACGGCTGGCAGCTCTTGTGGCTGGGGCTGCTGGCCAGCGGCCTGGGGGTGGTGCTGGGCTATCTGGCCCATTGGGCCCTGGTGGACGTGCTGGGCGCCCTGGCGGCCACCACCTTGCCGCCCCCCTCGCCCTGGCCGGTGCTGGCGGGAATGGGGGTGGGCCTGGTGACCCTGTTCGGCAGCGCCCTGCCGCCCCTGCTCCATCTCAGGCGGGTATCGCCGCTCAGGGTGCTGCGCCGCGATTTGGGTGCCCCGCCGCTGCTCACCCGCGGCAGCTATGTTTTGGGTTTGCTGGTCCTGTTTGCCCTCATGGTGTGGCAGGCGGGGGATATGACCCTGGGCATGGCAGTGCTGGTGGGTATGGTGGCCACTGTGGCGGCGCTGGCGCTCAGTGCCTTGGGGCTGCTCAGCTTGCTGCGCGCCCTGGGGCGGCGCCTGCACGGCGCCTGGCGGTTGGGGATGATGAACATGTCCCGCCGCGGCGCCAGCGCCACGGTGCAGGTGGTGGCCGTGGGGCTGGGGTTGATGGCCTTGTTGCTGCTGGCGGTGGTGCGCGTGGAACTGATGGCGGCGTGGGCGGAGAGTCTGCCGCCGGATGCCCACAACCGCTTTTTGGTGAACATCCAGCCGCAGCAGGTGGCGGCCCTGGGGGATTTCTTCGTGGCCCGGGGACGGGAGCGGCCCCGTTTCTATCCCATGATCCGCGGTCGTTTCGTGGCCCTGAACAGCGTTACCGTCAGCCCCGAAAGCTATGCCGGCGAGCAGGCCCGGCGTCTGGTGGCGCGGGAGTTCAATCTGTCCTGGGCGGCCGGGCTGAAGGAAGACAACACCATCACCGCGGGGCGCTGGTGGACCGGGGCCGATACGGGCCGCCCTCTCGTTTCCGTGGAAGCGGGCCTGGCCAAGACCCTGGGCCTGAACCTGGGCGATGAGATGACGTTCGAGATTGCCGGCGAGCCCTGGTCGGCCACTGTCGCCAGCCTGCGCAAGGTGGAATGGGACAGCATGCAGGCCAATTTCTTCGTATTGGCACCACCCGGGGCCCTGGACGGCTTTCCCGCCACGTACATCACCAGTTTTTACCTGCCCCTCGAAGATTACGATTTTCTCGGCCGTCTGGTGGCTGCCTTCCCCAATGTGACGGTGATCGATGTGGCCGCCATCATCGAACAGGTGCGACGGGTGATCGCGCGGGTGAGCACGGCGCTGGAATATGTGTTTGGTTTTACCTTGCTGGCCGGTCTCACCGTCTTGTTCGCCGCCCTCCAGGCCACCTTGGACCAGCGCTTGCGGGAGACGGCACTGCTGCGCACCCTGGGCGCCTCGCGGCGGGTGCTGCAGGGGGCCATGGTGGCGGAATTCGCTGCCGTGGGGGCGCTGGCGGGCGGCCTGGCCGCCACGGCGGCGGCGCTGATCGGGGCGGTGCTGGCGGAACAGGTGTTCAAATTCAGCTACCAGGCGGATGCCCTGTTGTGGCTGGCGGGGCTGGGCGGCGGCGCCCTGGCGGTGGTGCTGGCCGGCGCGGTGGGCACTCGCGGCGTGTTGCAGCGCCCGCCCTGGCAGACCCTGCAGCGGGTGCTGGCGCCGTAAAAAGGGCCGTGGTAAGGTCTCTCGTCACCAGGCTTTTGGGGGGAGAACAATGTTGCATCGAGCGGTGTTGGCGGTGTGTGTACTGTGGAGTCTGGCCGGGCTGGGCCAGGCGCAGGAAGCGGCTGCCGGAACGGCTGGCGAGTGGGTCACGCTGACCACGGCCTACGGGACTCATTTCGACGCCTATGCGGCCGGTCCGGAGGATGCGGCCGTGGGGGTGCTGCTGCTGCACGACCGCTTGGGCTTCAATCGCGAACTCATCACCTGGGCGGACCGCCTGGCGGCGCAGGGTTACCGCGCCCTGGCCATTGATCTGTACGACGGCCGCCGGGCCCGGAGCTGGCAGCACGCCACTTCCATCATGAACGCCATCGATCATGTCTGGGCGGAAAGTGACATCGCCGCGGCCATCAAGGCCTTGCAGGCCCCCGGGCGCAAGCTGGCGCTGCTGGGCTGGGACTGGGGCGCGGAACAGGCCCTGACCGCCACCCTGGCGGATTCCGCAGCGGTGGCGGCAGCAGTGCTTTACTATCCCACGGCGGTGGAGACCGATATCAATAAAGTGCAGGGTCTGGCCACCCCTGTTTTGCTGTTGGTGGCGGAGCAGGACCCGCGGCTCAGTGTGTCTGCGGTGACGGCCTTCCGTGACGGGCTGACCAAAACCCGGGTGGAGTTCACTATCATGGGCCTGGATGCCGACCGCGGCTTTGCCAATGCGTTGAGCCCGCACTACGACGACAATGCGGCGGCCGTTGCCTGGGAGACGGCGCAGGACTTTCTCACCACGTATCTGAGCCCCTGAAGCGGGGGGCGCGGCGTGTCAGAAGGTCCGCCCGTTCCATCCCCACAGGGGGCGGGCGGCATCGGCAAACTCAATGTAAACGCGCTCGCCCGGCACCCCCAGCAGGTCTTCCACCGCCTGGCACAGGCCCTGGGACAGTTCTGCCGTGCGTTCCACCGGCAGGCCGATGCTCTTGAGTTCCAGGTAGGCCACGGGGCGGGAGTCGCCGGCGAACAGCAGCGGTGTGTCCGGCTGCAGCGCCACCATCACATAGCGTTCTGATTTTCCCAGCAACTCCGCCGTGATCTTGGACAATTTGCCCAGCGCAGCCGCCTGCTCCGCCGGGGCGATTTTTTGATTGGTCTGGACCAACAGATAGGGCATGGTGCCAAAGTTCCGTTTCTTGTTCCGTTTGAGCGGGGGACATCAGAGTATAGCGCATCCGGCGCTGTCTCTTGACGGCCGCCCGGGATATAATTACTGTTTTCCTTTGGTTTTCGCGAAGCGTTTGTAAAGCACCCGTTTTTGCGGGTTTTTTCTTTTAAGGGGGTTTTTCCGTGGAACTGACCGGTGCCGAGATCGTCGTCCGCAGCCTGAGGGACGAGGGCGTCGACTACGTGTTTGGCTACCCTGGCGGGGCGGTGCTGCACATCTATGATGCGTTCTTCAAACAGGACGAGGTCAAGCACGTACTGGTCCGCCACGAGCAGGGTGCCACCCACGCCGCCGACGGCTACGCCCGCGCCACCGGCAGGCCCGGCGTGGTGCTGGTGACCTCTGGTCCCGGCGCCACCAATGCCGTGACCGGCATCGCTACCGCTTACATGGATTCCATTCCCATGGTGGTCTTGACCGGCCAGGTGCCGACCCCGCTGATCGGCAACGATGCCTTTCAGGAAGTGGACAACGTGGGCATCACCCGTCCCTGCGTCAAGCACAATTTCCTGGTGAAAGACGTAACGGAGCTGGCGCTGACCATCAAAAAGGCGTTTTACATCGCCACCACCGGCCGGCCCGGTCCGGTGTTGGTGGATATTCCCAAGGACGTGACCGCAGCCAAGACGGCTTACCACTATCCCGAGACCGTGGCCATCCGTTCCTACAACCCCACGGTAAAAGGGCATCCCGGCCAGATCAAACGAGCGGTGGACCTCATGCTCAGCGCCAAGCGCCCCATGGTGTACACCGGCGGGGGGGTGGTGCTGGACAACGCGGCGGCGCCGCTTGCCGGGATGATCCGCCGGCTGAACTTCCCCATCACCAACACCCTGATGGGCCTGGGTGGCTATCCTGCCACCGACCGGCAGTTTCTCGGCATGCTGGGGATGCACGGTACCTACGAAGCCAATATGGCCATGCACCATTGCGATGTGCTGCTGGCCATCGGGGCGCGCTTCGACGACCGGGTGACCGGCAATATCGAGAAGTTTTGTCCCACCGCCAAAATCATTCACGTGGATATCGATCCGTCGTCCATTTCCAAAAACGTGAAAGTGGACGTGCCCATTGTCGGTTCGGTGAGCACCGTGTTGCACGATATGATGGACGCCCTCAACGAGCGCGGCGGCCGGCCTGATGCGGCGGCGCTGGAAGAATGGTGGCAGCAGATCGAACAGTGGCGGGGTATGAACTGCCTGAAATATGAGCGCAGCGACGAGGTGATCAAGCCGCAGTACGTGCTGGAAAAACTCTATGAGATTTCCGGTGGCAACGCTTTTGTCACCTCCGACGTGGGCCAGCACCAGATGTGGACGGCGCAATATTACAAATTTGACAAACCGCGCCGCTGGATCAATTCCGGGGGGCTGGGCACCATGGGTTTCGGCCTGCCGGCGGCCATGGGGGTGCAGCTGGCGCACCCGGATGAGCTGGTGTGCTGCGTCACGGGCGAGGGCAGCATCCAGATGTGCATCCAGGAGCTGTCCACCTGTTTGCAGCACCGCCTGCCCCTGAAGGTGATCAATCTCAACAACCGCTATCTGGGCATGGTGCGGCAATGGCAGGAGTTTTTTTATCAGGGGCGCTACGCTATGTCGTATATGGACGCCCTGCCTGATTTCGTGAAGCTGGCCGAGGCCTATGGCCATGTGGGCATGCGGGTTGATCAGCCGGGCGATGTGGAAGGAGCCCTGCAAGAAGCGCTGGCGCTCAAAGAGCGGTTGGTGTTCATGGACTTCATCACCGACCAGACCGAAAACGTGTATCCCATGATTCCGGCCGGTGCCGGCCTCAACGAAATGATTCTGGTGTAAGAGCAATGCGGCACATTATCTCTATCTTGCTGGAAAACGAGGCGGGTGCGCTGAGCCGGGTCGCGGGGCTGTTTTCCGCCCGGGGCTACAACATCCAGAGCCTGACCGTGGCGCCCACGGAAGACCCCTCCCTGTCCCGCATGACCCTGGTCACCACCGGATCCGACGATATCGTGGAACAGATCACCAAGCAGCTCAACAAGCTGGTGGACGTGGTCAAGCTCAGTGATCTCACCGGGGGCGCGCACATAGAGCGCGAGATGATGCTGGTCAAGCTGCAGGCGGCGGGCGACATGCGCGCCGAGCTGAAACGCCTGGCGGACATTTTCCGCGGCCACATCATCGACGTCACCGCCAGCACCTACACCGTGGAACTCACCGGCCCCGGCGACAAACTGGACGCCTTCCTGGAGGCGGTGCCGCCCACCTCGATTCTGGAAACCGTGCGTTCCGGCGTGTCCGGCATTGCGCGGGGCGAGAAATCGCTGCATCTGTAAAGCGCGCAGGCTTATTTCTTACCGTCAACTCAAGGAAACACACATGAAGATTTATTACGACAAACACGCCGACCTGTCCTTGATACAAGGCAAACAGGTGGCGGTTTTGGGATACGGTTCCCAGGGTCATGCCCATGCCTTGAACCTGAAAGATTCCGGCGTGAAAGTGGTGGTGGGCCTGCGTCCGGGTTCTGCTTCCGCCGAGAAGGCGCGCAATGAAGGTCTGACCGTGCAGTCCGTTGCCGATGCGGTGAAAGGCGCGGACGTGCTCATGGTGCTGGTGCCCGACGAACACCAGGCCCGCTTGTACCGGGACGAGATTGAGCCCCAGCTCAAACAAGGCGCGGCCCTGGCTTTCGCCCACGGTTTCAACATCCACTTTGAGCAGATTGCACCGCGCCCTGATCTGGACGTGATCATGATCGCGCCCAAGGCCCCCGGCCACACCGTGCGCAGTGAGTTTGTGAAAGGTGGCGGCATTCCGGATTTGATCGCCGTCTACCAAAACGCCAGCGGCCAGGCCAAGGATATCGCCCTGTCCTACGCCAGCGCCATCGGCGGAGGTCGCACCGGCATCATTGAAACCACTTTCCGGGAAGAGACCGAAACCGATCTGTTCGGCGAGCAGGCCGTGCTCTGCGGCGGTGCCACGGCCCTGGTGCAGGCCGGTTTCGAAACCCTGGTGGAAGCGGGCTATCCGGCGGAAATGGCCTATTTCGAATGCCTGCACGAGCTGAAGCTGATCGTCGATCTGATGTACGAAGGCGGCATCGCCAATATGCGCTATTCCATTTCCAACACCGCCGAATACGGTGACGTTACCCGCGGCCCGCGCATCGTCACGGAACAGACCAAGGCGGAGATGAAAAAAATACTCGCGGAAATCCAAAGCGGCGAGTTCGCCCGCGAGTTCATTTTGGAAAACCAGGCCGGCGCGCCCAAGCTCAAGGCCCTCAGGCGCATCGGGCGCGAACACCCCATTGAGGAGGTGGGGGCGCGGTTGCGGGAGATGATGCCCTGGATCAGCGCCAACAAGCTGGTTGACCGCAGCAAGAACTGAGGCCGGGCAGTGCGCGCCGGGGCCGGCTGCAGGGCCTGCTGATGGTGGCTTCCCGCGAAGCCTTGATAGTGGCCGCGACCGCCCTGGCGGCGGCCGTTGCCGTTTACGCCGTGACAGGCGCCGCCCTTTGGGTGGCGCCTTTCGCGCTGGTGGCGGCCGTGGTGCTGTACATGCACCGCGATCCGGACCGGGAGGTGCCAGCGGCGCCCTTGGCGCTGGTGAGTCCGGCGGACGGGGTGGTGCGTTTCGTGGGCGAGGTGCGCGATCCTTATCTGGACCGGAATTGCCTGTGTGTGCGCATCAACATCAGCTTGCTCGGCCCCCTGGTGCTGCGCAGTCCCACCGAAGGCAAGGTGGCGCAGCAGTGGTTCCATCCGCGGGGCGGGGCGGCGCATGCCCGCGTGTCAGCCGGCGGCCGCTACGCCGTGTTGATTCAGACCGACGAAGGGGACGAGGTGGTGCTGGAGGTCAGCGGTCGCTTCCTCGCCTGGCGTCTGCGCTGCCGTGCGGTCACCGGCGAACGGCTGGGGCAGGGGCAACGGTGCGGTTATTTGCGCTGGCGGGCGCGGGTCACGCTCTACGCCCCGGGCGGCACCCGCGCCCAGGTGGAAAGCGGTGAGCGGGTGCTGGCCGGCCGCAGCGTATTGGCCAGTCTGGTGCATGGCGCGGCAACGGCCGCAGGGGAGGCGCACGGCGAAGCCCGGTCTGCGCCCGCCGTTTGAGGAAGCATTGTCATGGCCGAAGAACCCGTTAATCATGCCAAGCCGGGGCGGGGAATTTACCTGCTTCCCAATCTGTTCACCACGGCCGGTCTTTTCGCCGGTTTCTACGCCATCGTGGCGGCCACCAACGACCGTTTCGAAGCCGCCGCCATCGCGGTCTTTGTGGCCATGGTGACCGATGGCATGGACGGCCGCATCGCCCGTCTGACCAACACCCAAAGCGACTTCGGCAAGGAATACGACAGCCTGGCAGACATGGTGGCCTTCGGTCTGGCGCCTGCCCTGGTGGCCTATGAATGGGCGCTCGGCGGCCTGGGCAAAATCGGCTGGCTGGCGGCCTTCATCTATGCTGCTGGGGCAGCGCTGCGCCTGGCCCGGTTCAACATCCAGCATGGTGTCTCCAGCAAACGCTATTTTCAGGGGCTGGCCAGCCCGGCGGCGGCGGCGGTGATGGCGGGAATGGTTTGGGCGGGGGCCAGCCACCAATGGGACATGAACGGGGCTTTGAGCTTCTCCGTCGCGGTGATTACTGTGGCGCTGGCTTTGCTGATGGTCAGCAATATCCGTTACCGCAGCTTCAAGGATCTCGATCTCAAAGGCCGGGTGCCTTTTATCGCGGCCTTGTTCATCGTACTGACCTTTGCCTTTGTCTCCATCGACCCGCCCCACGTCCTGTTCGCCATCTTTTCCCTCTATGCCGTATCCGGGCCGGTGGTGACCCTGATTTTTTTGCGCAAACATCGGGCAGAGCGCCGCCACGGGGGCGGCGGTCCCGGTGAGCCGCCGCGGGAAAGCGCTTGACAAGGCGCGAAGAGAGCCGATATGGTTGAAACCATGTTCGTCTTTGAATCGTCCACCCCCGCTCGCGCGCCCTTGGCCGGTCTCCCCGGCGCCGCGCTGCGTGACCGCCTGCTCCTGCTGCTGCCCTAGCGGGCAGTTCACTCAGCTTTCTCACCGTTGCTTTTTGTTGCGCCCCCCACGGCGGATTGCCGGGGTTTTCGGGCTTGCGTAAACTTCATCACAAGGCAGGATCGGGACCATGAGCGACAAGCTTTACATTTTTGACACCACCTTGCGCGATGGCGAGCAAAGCCCCGGCGCATCCATGACCAAAGACGAAAAGGTGCGCATCGCCAAGTCGCTAGAGCGCATGGGCGTGGATATTATCGAGGCGGGTTTCCCCGTTGCCAGCGGTGGCGATTTCAACGCCGTCAAGGCCGTGGCTGAGGCGGTGAGCGGCAGCACCGTGTGCGGCCTGGCCCGCGCCCTGGAGCGCGATATCGACTGCGCCGCCGAAGCGCTCAAGGCGGCTGCGGCACCCCGTATTCACACTTTTATCGCCACTTCCCCCATCCACATGCAGATGAAGCTGCGTATGGCGCCCGATCAGGTGTTGGCGCAGGCGGTCAACGCAGTGAAACGGGCGCGGCGTTACACCGACGATGTGGAGTTCTCGCCGGAGGACGCCGGCCGGTCGGAGTTGGATTTTCTGTGCCGGGTGCTGGAAGCGGTGATTGCGGCCGGCGCCACCACGGTCAATATTCCCGATACCGTGGGCTACGCCATGCCGGAACAGTTCGGCAGCCTGATCAAGGCGCTGCGCGAACGCATTCCCAATTCCGACCAGGCCGTCTTTTCGGTCCATTGTCACAACGACCTCGGCTTGGCCGTGGCCAACTCGCTGGCGGCGGTGCGAAACGGCGCCCGCCAGGTGGAGTGCACCATCAACGGTCTGGGCGAGCGGGCCGGCAACGCGGCCCTGGAAGAAGTGGTGATGAGCGTGCGCACCCGGCCGGATGTTTTCAGCTGCGAAGTGGGTCTGGATACCACCCAGATAGTGCCCACCAGCCGCCTGGTGGCGGGCATCACCGGTTTTACCGTCCAGCCCAACAAAGCCATCGTCGGCGCCAATGCCTTTGCCCACGAGTCCGGCATCCATCAGGACGGTGTGCTCAAAAGCCGCGAGACGTACGAGATCATGCGGGCCCAGGACGTGGGTTGGTCAGCCAACCGCATGGTTCTGGGCAAACACTCCGGGCGCAATGCCTTCCGCACCCGCCTGGGCGAGCTGGGCATCGAGCTGGGCTCGGAAGCTGCGCTCAACGATGCCTTTGTGCGCTTTAAAGAGCTGGCGGACAAAAAGCACGAGATATACGATGAGGATTTGCAAGCCCTGGTGACCGAGGCGAACACGGAGGCGGAGCACGAGCATATTCAACTGGCTTATCTCAGGGTGTGCTCCGAATCTGGCGAAACGCCCCGGGCGACGGTGCGCCTGCGGGTGAACGGTGTGGAGCGGCAGGGTATGGCCGCCGGTGACGGCCCCGTGGATGCCGCCTTCAAGGCCATAGACGGCATCGTGGAAAGCGACAGCCGCTTGCTGCTCTATTCCGTCAACGCCATTACCAGTGGCACAGATTCCCAGGGCGAGGTCACCGTGCGCCTGGAAAAAGGGGGCAGGGTGGTCAACGGCCAGGGCGCGGACACAGATATCGTAATCGCCTCCGCCAAGGCCTATGTGCACGCCCTCAACAAAATGCTGGCCCCGGAACAACGGGCCCATCCCCAGCTTTGAAACGCAGATGTCAGGTGATCCGCCATCCACACAGCGCCGCCGGGCCTGTCTTGCCGCCATGGGGGTGCAAACATGGCGTTTGCGCAAGGCCGGGTCGGCCCCGCCTGGCGCCGTCGGCGAAGCGGGAATTGGGGAGATGGGCTGGGACGCACTGGAGCGGGAAGTGGCGGCCTGCCGCCGCTGCGCCTTGCACGCGCAGCGTCGCCAGGCGGTGTTTGGGGTGGGCGACCGCCAGGCGGCGTGGATGATCATCGGGGAAGCACCCGGTGCTGAGGAAGACCGCCAGGGAGAACCCTTCGTAGGGCGGGCGGGCTTGTTGCTGAACAATATGCTGCGGGCTATCGGCCTGCGCCGTGAGCAGGTGTATATCGCCAATATCGTCAAGTGCCGTCCGCCGCGAAACCGCGATCCGCGGCCCGAAGAAGCGCAGCAGTGCGCGCCCTTTCTACAGCGCCAGATCGACTTGGTTCAACCCAAAATCATTCTTGCCGTGGGCCGGGTGGCGGCGCAGAACCTGTTGCACAGCGACAGCCCCGTGGGCAAGCTGCGGGGGCGGCGGTTTCATTATGGTGAACGCTCGATTCCCTTGGTGGTCACCTATCATCCCGCCTATCTCCTGCGTTCCCCAAAGGAAAAGCGCAAGGTCTGGCAGGATTTGTGTCTGGCCCGCGACGCGCTTGCCGATAAGAGCGATTAGGCGTTGAGCGCATGAGCAGCGTAGAGAAAGACAGGTGCTGGCCATCCCTCAGTGTTCACCGCATCCGCGTGATGAGGGAGGCGGACCTGGATGCTGTTTTGGCCATTGAGCGTGCTGCCTATGAATTTCCCTGGACGGCGGGTATTTTCCGGGATTGTCTCCGCGCCGGCCACCTGTGCCGGGTGATGTACGATCAGTGGGGGATATTTGCCTACGCCGTGATGTCGGTGGGGGCGGGGGAGGCCCATCTGCTGAACATCTGCGTTGCCACGGGGCGGCGGCGGCGGGGATACGCCGGTGAACTGCTGGGTGTCATGGTCCGGCTGGCGCAGAAGCTGGGCGGCGACACCTTGTTTCTCGAAGTGCGGCCTTCCAATGCTGCCGCCCGCCGCCTGTATGCCGCCTTGGATTTTAACGAAGTGGGCTACCGCCTTAATTACTATCCGGCGCGGCGCGGCAGAGAAGATGCCATCATCCTCGCCAAGCACATCTGAGCTGCTTCCTTCGGTGGACGCCAAAGGGTCCCCGCCGGGCGGGAGATTGTCCCGATGCAGTCCCCAGCACCGCGGGCAATGGGCGTGGCCGTTCCCGGGCATGTTGTTTCGAAGCGGTATGAAGCCGGCTTTGATCTTGGGGTGAAGGGCGGTGGGCTGCCTGGGTCGAGTATTTTGGTGGTCTTTTCGGGAAGGGTTCCGCGCGGCAAAGCGCCATTTGGAGAGACGTTGACAAGAACGTGGAATTGTCCGTTTCCCTGCAGGAACAGGAAAAAGAACAACACCACCCGCGGCCGGATTCGGGCGCGCGGGTGGCCTGGACTTACGCTGCGGCGGTTTATTCCTCGCTTAAGAAGTTGTTCAATTTGCCCACCAGTTCATTGCAGGTGGTCAGGGCCGCTGCATCGTCCGCTTGGGGTTCGAGCATTTCGCCGCTGGCGGAATATTCGCACAGCTTGTTCTCCCCCTGACGGGGATCACTGAAGATGGCGAGGTGTTGGCTGGCAGGGTTGTATTTGGCGTTCAACAAACCACCCACGTAGTAGATGTACTCGCTGGAGGCGCTGTGCCACAGTACCCGGGGGTGATGCTGCATGCGTTTGATGGCGGCAATCACGTCCGCCGGCGGAATGGGCAGGAGTTTTTCCGCCAGGGCTGCGCCACCGGTGTCCGCCGCCGGTGCCGCTTCGGCAGCGGTGTCGGCGGTGCCCTCCCCGCCGCTGACTTCGGCGGTGGCCAGATCGCCTTCAGCGCTGCTTTCCTCATCCATGGGGATGACTTCAACGGCAGCGGTCTCCTCTGCCGGAGGTGTTTCTTCTTCGGTGGCCGCCACGGTCTCGCCTGCCTCCGCCCCTGTGGCGGTTTCCGCTGCGGCCGGGTTTTCGCCTTCTGTGAGACCGGCCTGATGGGCGCAGCCGGACAGGACCAGCAGCGGTATCAACAAAGAACCTAAAATACAAAAACGGACTGGCATGTTCTCCCCTCCCCAAATCAAGGTGGCTTGTCTGTGATTATTCAACCGCACTGTTCAACCGGTGCCTTGCCCCCTGCCGAAGCCAGTCGTCCTTGTCCGAGAAGTTCGTTTGACTCAGGATTTTCGCTGCAGTGCGTGCTGATCGCATCCCCAAAAGCACGCGACGTCTTGATCTGAAAGCGGCGACAGTCGAAACGTGGTTTTTTTGGTTTCTCTTCGTGCAAGCACCCGCGTTTCCCGTGTCACCGGATGCGGGCTGAACCGGCGGTTTCCTTGTTCTTATTGAGGGTAATACCCTCTCCTTGAGTTTCCCAATCCATTATTGTATACGGGATTGACCTCACTGCAAGGCGATGGGACATTTCCCGAAACGGTGCCACGGCCTGCCTGGAAGCAGACGGGCCCTGCCCTGTTGTTGGATGCGGGAGACGGTTTTCATCAATGGGTTCGTGCCCGGTCCCGTTCGCCTTCCCCCACCGGCAGCGGCCGGGCGTTTGTGTTGAAAGACCGCGCGCCCGCGCTACTATATTGAAATATATGAATTTTATCCGTCGCCTGGGCCAGGCTTACAAATAGAAAGCAGGTACGATGGGGCAGGAAATTGACCATTGCAGCTTCGAGCCCGCTGACTTTCGGCGTTATCAACGTTGTTTGCAGGAGGAGACGGCGCGGGTGCTGACGCTGATCAGCGAGCACCGGCTCAGCGAGCGGGCGGGCGTCGGCGGTTTTGAGCTGGAGGCGTGGCTGGTGTGGGAGGACGGCCGCCCGGCGCCGCTCAACGATGCGTTTTTGGCCCGGCTGGGGGATGATCTGGTGGTGGCCGAGCTGGCCCGGTACAACGTGGAACTCAACGTTGATCCCCAGGCCATTGCCGGTGAGGGGCTGAGGCGGCTGGAAAAAGCGCTGCAACAACGCTGGTCGGCCTGTGACCGGGCCGCCCGGTCCCTCGGTGCGCGCATGGTGATGACCGGCATTCTGCCCACGGTTCGGGACAGCGATCTGACGCCGGGAAACATGTCTTCCTTGCGACGCTATGCGGCGCTGAACGAGCAGGTGTTGAAAGGGCGCAAAGGGCGCCCCATGCGTCTGGACATTGTCGGTCATGACCATTTGACCAGCGTTCACCATGACGTGATGCTGGAAGCCGCGGCGACCTCGTTCCAGGTGCATTTGCAGGTGCCGGCGGCGGCATCGAGGCGCTACTACAACGCGGCGATGATCTGTTCCGCGCCCTGTGTGGCCATTGCCGCCAATGCGCCATTTTTGTTCGGCAAAGACCTGTGGGAGGAAACCCGCATTCCTTTGTTTGAGCAGGCGGTGGAAGCCGGTGGCTTTTCCGGCGCGGCGAGCGGGCCGGTGCGGCGGGTGACTTTTGGCAGCGGCTATGTGAGTGAAAGCATCGCTGAAGTCTTTCGTGAAAACAAGGAGCATTATCCCCCCTTGCTGCCCGTTCATTTCTGTGGCGGCGCGGAACGGCTGGCGCATTTGCGTTTGCACAACGGTACGATCTGGCGTTGGAACCGGCCGTTGCTGGGCTGGGACAGTGAAGGGCGGCCGCACCTGCGTATCGAACACCGGGTCATGGCCGCAGGGCCCACGGTGGTGGATCAAATGGCCAATGCCGCGTTTTTCTACGGCCTGGTCGAACAGTTGGCGCAGCGTGATGTGGCGCCGGAACTGGTGCTGCCCTTTGAGGGGGCGCGGGACAATTTTTACGAAGCGGCGCGGTTGGGACTTTCGTCTCACCCCTGTTGGCTGGACGGTTCCAGGCACAATATGAAAATGCTGGTGCTGCACAGCTTGCTGCCCATGGCGCGCAACGGCCTGGAAGGGATGGATGTCGCCGCCGAGCTCATTGACCGTTACCTGGCTGTGATTGAAGAACGCGTTGCCCGGGAATGCACGGGCAGCGCCTGGCAAAGGGCTTTTGTCGCCAAACACGGGCGGGACATGGCGGCTTTGACGCGGGCTTATCGCGACCGTTCCGATACCGGCATTGCGGTGCACGAATGGGATATCGGGTGAAGTCCCCCGGCCGGTCGGGCAGGAGCGCGCCAGAGTTGACGGTGTTGCATGCCCTGCCCCGGGGCTTGTTGGGCAAAAGCGCCCGGGCCCTGCATGAAGTGCTGCCCGGCCCGACCCTGATCCACCTGCCCGGCCGGCGTTCCCCTCCGTTGTTCGTTTCGGTGTTGTTGCACGGCAATGAAGATGTGGGGTGGCGGGCCGTGCAAAGACTGCTGGGCGAATGTGGTGGCAGGGCCTTGCCGCGGGCCTTGTCCCTTTTCGTGGGCAACGTCGCGGCGGCCCGCGAAGGGCAGCGGCGCCTGCCGGGCCAGCCGGATTACAACCGCGTCTGGCCCGGCGGCGGGGCAACTGGCTGCGCCGAAGAACGGGTGATGCAGGCGGTGGTGGACGAAATGGCACGGCTGGGTGTCTTCGCCAGCGTGGATGTGCACAACAATACCGGCACCAATCCCCACTATGCCTGTGTCAACAGGCTGGACGCGCGCTTTTTGAGTCTGGCCGTATTGTTCAGCCGCACTGTGGTTTATTTCCTGCGGCCCACCGGGGTGCAGTCCATGGCTTTCGCCGGGCTTTGCCCGGCCGTCACGCTGGAATGCGGCAAAGTGGGGGAGCAGGCGGGGGTGGATCATGCCGCCCGTTTTTTGTCCGCCTGTTTGCATCTGAGCGATCTGCCGGCTCGGCCTCCCGCCGCCCACGACATTGAGCTGTTTCACACCGTCGCGGTGCTCAGGCTGGCGCACGGCAGTGGTGCATCCAGACCCAACCGTCCGTGCGATGGCGGCTGGATTCGTTTTGTGCCCGATTTCGACAGGCTGAACTTTCAGGAACTGCCCGCGGGAACCCTCCTGGCCCATGCCGATGCCACCGGCGAGGCGCCGTTACAGGTGTGGGGTGAGGGCGGGGAGGACCTGACCGGCCGTTTTCTGCAACAAAACGGCCGGGACATAAGGTTGCGGCGGCCGGTTATGCCGGCCATGCTGACCCTGGACCAAACCGTCATGCAGCAAGATTGCGTGGGCTATTTTATGGAACGGCTGCGCGGGCCTTTACGTCGCTGAGGGGTGTCCCGGTGGGGCCCGGCGCCGTGTTCAGGTGCGCTGCCATGCCCGCCGGGTCTGTGCCTCACCGGCCCATCATGACCATGCCGATCACGTCATCGGCGGGGTGGTTGTTAATGGTGAGCCGGCCCGCTTTGAAGCGCAAACGGCTCTGATACTGGGTGCCGCGGCGAATCAGATAACCTTTGCCTTCCAGCATGGCCAGCTGCTGACGTACCGCGCGCGCGATGTCGGCATCGCTGACGGACGACTGGGCGCTCCAGGGATCCTGCCTGTTCATCAGGCGCTGCCGGATGGGTGTGGTCAGGCGGTCGCGCAGCATGTTCACCGGCAGCGTGAGTTCTGCCTCCAGGCGCACTTTGTTCAGCAACAAGGGCAGATCCTGGGGTGCCAGGCTGAGATTTTCCGCCTTGTCCACGGTGAGCAGCAGCCGGCCGTTCACCGCACCCTGGTCGGTGGTGAACGCGAGACGTTTCAAGTCCAGTTCCGGCGAGCGTGCCAGGAGTCTGGGCACCGCTTGTTGCAACAGCTGGACTGGCGGTCCCGGTACGTCCTGGGGCGAGGCGCCCCTGGTGCGCAAGCGCTTCATTTCTTTGTTCATGAGGGCCACGGTGGCCGCGTCCAGCTTGCGCAGTTCCAGATCCAACAGGCCGGTGTCCAGGGAGCGGCCGCCCGCCACCAGTTTGTCGAATGCGATTTTCAAACCGGAGTTGAGGCTGTCCTGGCTGTCCCCCTGGGCCGAGGACCAGGCGGTCAGTGTCAGCTTTTCCAACGCGATGCCGCCAGCGCTTCCCGGCAAGCCTCCGGCATCGAACAATCGCAGTGTCCAGTGGGTTTTGCCCAGCCACAACTCGTGCGCCCCGCGCCGGTAGTCGCCACGGAGCCGGAGCCCTTTGAGTGTGACGTGCTGTCCCTCGCTCGTTCTGATGTCCAGGCCGGGTGCCCGGGCCCGGAAGACGATACGTGTTCCGCCCTCGGTGATGGCGAGGGTGCCACGCATGCCGTGCCAGGCCAGCGTGTCGGCCCCGTTGGAATAAGGGCGGGAGAACGCGGCAAGCTCGAGCTCCGTACGGGAAGTGCTGTCCAAGGCCACCACCGTGGAGGCGCCCGCGACCGCTTGTTTTTCCAGCACCCCAGTCAGGGCCTTGCTGATCTGGGGGGGGAGGGTCAGGGTGCTGGTGACCACGGCCAAAGCGCCGCCCAGGGCCGTGCCGGTGCTGGAATACAAAGGGCCGTGTTCGATGCGTTGGTGAATATTCAGCACCATCGCCCGGGCCCCCGTGCCGGCGGGGGAATAGGGTGGGCTGAGGTGTGCTGCAAGCCTTGCCTCTGAGGTGAACCAGCCCCGCTGGTAATTCGCAATGTCCACCTTCAGCCCTGAAGCCTCGGCCCACCGGGACAGCGCTTCTTGGTATTGGTGTTCGAAAATGACACCCATACCGTAGGGTGCGGCGATCAGCCCCAGTCCCAGCGCGGCCAGGGTGGCCAGGGCGGCGGTTTCCAAAGAAGGTTTCATCGCTGTTTCTCCCCGGCCGGGGTGCTGCTCCGGTGGGAGGCCCCTGGGCTCATGAGTATTTTCAGGCGGTGGTGGCCGGTGCCACTCAGCGGAACTGGCCGCGGCACCGGTCTTCCATGGCGCTGGATTTGGGTGACAGCTTGTGTGTCGGATGCGGCGGGGGGTTCTTGAGCGGCGCCACGGGAAAGCGTACATTGTCCCGCCTGCGACCAGTGCTGGAGGTTGATCATGGGGCGCGAGAGGGTGTATGTGGGTCTGGACCAGGATGAATACGGCGGCATGAATCCCACCGGCACGATTATCCGCGATGCCTGGGTGTTCGGTTTTCTGCCGGAAGGTGAGACTTGCGCCGGCTGGGGTTTGGACCGCATTCAGAAATTATACGACCAAGTGTCCGAGGCTTGGGCCGAGCACGGCTACTCGGTAGCGAAACTGCCGCAAGACCTGCGGCAGCGCCACCTGCGCATTCACGCCGCGGCGGTGGCCCGGGCCCGGGAGCAGGGCTGGTCGCCTGAGCTGCTGGATGAGGACTGAACAGGCGGAGGGTGTTTCAATGAGCCGGCTGGCCATTTTTGACGAAGGCGGGCGCCTGCTCGAATCGGAGGCAGACGCCGCTCGCATCAGCGCCCGCCTGGATGGCGTGGGCGTGTTGTTCGAGCGCTGGGAAGCGGAGGAGAAGCTGGCCGCGGGCGCGGGCCAGGATGACATCCTGGCGGCTTACCGTCGTCCCGTAGACCGCCTCAAGCGCCACTACGGCTTCCAGGCCGCGGACGTGATCAGCCTCAGTGCCGATCATCCCGGCAAGGCCGCCCTGCGTCAGAAATTCCTCGACGAACATACCCACAGCGAATTCGAAGTGCGGTTTTTCGTCGCCGGCGGGGGCCTGTTTTACATCCACGCGGGGGACAAGGTGTATGCCGTCTATTGCCGGCAAGGGGATCTCATCAGCGTGCCTGCCCGCATGCCCCACTGGTTTGACATGGGCGAGCAGCCTGAACTCACATGCATCCGCCTGTTCACCAACCCCGAAGGCTGGGTGGCCCACTATACCGGCAGTGATATTGCCCGGCGCCTGCCCACCCTGGACGCCTTCCTGGCCGGGCAGCCGTGATCCGGGCCATCCTCACCGACATTGAGGGGACCACTTCGTCTTTGAACTTTGTCAAAGAGGTGCTGTTTCCCTATGCCCGCGCACGCCTTGCCGACTTCGTTCGGGACCATGGCCACGAGTCCGCGGTCCGGCGCTGCCTGGACGAGACCCGGGCCCTGTGCAAGGTGGATATGACTGACGACGAGGCCGTGCGCGTGCTGGAGACATGGACGGATGAGGACCGCAAGGCCACGCCCCTCAAAGCCCTGCAGGGCATGATCTGGGAGCAGGGTTTCCGTGCCGGCCATTTCACCGGCCACATATACGAGGACGCCGCCCGGTGTTTGAAAGCCTGGCGCGCGCAGGGTTTGCGTCTCTATGTGTACTCCTCCGGCTCCGCGCAGGCGCAGAAGCTGTATTTTGCCCACAGCGATTTCGGTGACCTCAGCGGTTTGTTTCAGGGCTTTTTCGACACCACCAGCGGCCCCAAGCGGGACACCGCTTCCTACCGGCGCATTGCCGCGCAGATTGCCCTGCCGCCCGGCCACATCTTGTTTTTGTCCGACGTCAAAGAAGAGCTGGACGCCGCCGCCGCCGCGGGCATGGCCACGCGCTGGCTGGTGCGCGACGGCGATATCGATGGCGGGGCCGCCCACCTCCAGGTGGCGAGTTTCGACGACATCGTCATTGAAACGCCATCATCCCTTGCTTGACAGCGCTTTCGCGCTGCTGGCAGACTCACCTCCATGTTCAGCGCGCACCGCATTATCCGCCGACAAGCAGCCTTCCACCTGCCCTGGGCAGGCGGCTCAGCCGGTTTGCGGTCGCTCGCGGAGCACACTTATCGACCCCGTTTCTAAGTACATTCGATAAGTCTCAAGATCACTCTACGAAGGCCGCGGACCCGCAAGGATCCGCGGCCTTTTTGCATTTCGGGGAGCGCAAACATGTCACTGCCGGCCGCCTACGCGGGCGTGATTCTCATCTGGTCCACCACCCCTTTGGCGGTGAAGTGGAGCTGCGAGGGTCCGGGTTACTTGTTCGGGGTCACCAGCCGTATGGTGATCGGCGTGGCCTTGTGCCTGTTGATCCTGGCCTTGCTGCGCCGCCGTTTGCCGCTGGGGCGCCGGGCGCTGTTGGGCTATGGCATGGCCAGCATCAGCATTTACGGCGCCCTGTTGTGCGTGTACTGGGGCGCGCGTTTCATCCCCTCCGGCTGGGTGTCGGTGTTGTTCGGCCTGACGCCCTTATGCACCAGCGTATTGGCTGCCTGGTGTCTGGGCGAACGCGCCCTCACCGGGCCAAAAGCAGGTGGCATGCTGTTGGGCTTGGCGGGTCTGGTGCTGATCTTTGGCGACAGCCTGAATCTGGGGGCGGAGGGCCTGGAAGGGGTGGCGGCTGTTTTGCTGGCCGTGGTGTTGAGCGCCGTGAGCGCAGTGGGGACCAAGAAATACGGCGGGCACCTGGACCCTGTGCCCCTGACGGCGGGCACGGTGCTGGTGTCCACCCTGTTGTTTGTGCTTACCTGGGCCCTGGCCGGCGCCCCCGGGCCGGTGGCCATGCCGGAAAAAGCGGCCTGGTCCATCGTCTACCTGGGTGTGTTCGGTTCGGTGCTGGGTTTTCTCCTGTACTTCTATGCCCTGCAGCAGAGCAGCGCCAGTCAGGTGAGTCTGATTTTGTTCGTCACGCCCGTGTTGGCGCTGTTCTTGGGGCACTACCTCAATCGGGAGCCGGTCAGCGTCGCGGTGGCTTTGGGCACAGCATTGATTGTGGCGGGGCTGATCCTGCATCAATGGGGCGGAATCCTGCTGATGCGGTTCAGGCGCTGGTAAAGGGCGCCGTGGGCACTATCCCCGCCGTCTGACTTGCCGGGCGGCGTCAAGCAAGACCCGGCCGTCGGCACCCTGGCGGTGGGCCTGTTCGCTCAAATGCCGGCGCCACGCGCGGGCGCCGGGCTGGCCCTGGAACAAGCCCAGGAGATGGCGGCTGATGGCCTGCAAGGGGGTGCCCCGGGCGAGCTGGGTGGCCACATAGGGCTGCAGGCGTGCCACGACCTCGTGGCGGCTGGGGGCCGGGGTGGGGTCGCCGAACAGGCTTCGGTCCACGGCGGCCAGCAGATAAGGATCGTGATACACGGCCCGGCCCAGCATCACGCCGTCCACCCGTGGCAGGTGGGCGGCACTTTGCTCAAGGGTGGTGATGCCGCCGTTGATGACTATCGTCAACTGGGGAAAGTCCTGCTTGAGGCGATACACCCGCGCGTAGTCCAGTGGCGGCACGCTGCGGTTTTCCCTGGGGCTCAGCCCCCGCAGCCAGGCTTTGCGGGCGTGAATGATGAAGGTGGTGCAGCCCGCCTCTGCCACCGTGGAAACGAAGCGGTGGAGAAATTCATAGCTGTCGTGGTGGTCGATGCCGAGGCGGGTTTTCACCGTGACCGGCACCCGTACCGCCGCCCTCATGGCCGCGACGCTCTCCGCCACCCGCTCCGGTTCCGCCATCAGGCAGGCGCCGAAACGTCCGGCATGGACCCGGTCAGAGGGACAGCCCACGTTGAGGTTGATTTCGTCAAAACCCGCGTCGGCCGCCAGGCGGGCGGCGCAGGCCAGTGCGGCGGCCTCGCCGCCGCCCAGCTGCAAGGCCAGCGGGTGTTCCGCGGGATGATGGGCGAGCCAGCGGCGGGTCGCGCCGCGCAGCAGGGCACTGGCGGTGATCATCTCGCTATACAGGCGGGCGCGGCGGGAGAGCAGGCGGAGGAAATAGCGGCAATGGCGGTCCGTCCAGTCCAGCATGGGGGCGACGCAAAAGCGCCACGGGGAGTGGGTGGCTGTCTGCGGCGGGCGTTCCATGTCCGGGGTGCCTGCGCTTC
>DRLM01000157.1 GCA_011375345.1 Gammaproteobacteria bacterium | reverse complement strand
CCACACCGCCGGTGTGGTCGGAATGACGGTGGGTCACCAGGGCGGCCGCCAGCGTCAAGCCGTGGTCAGCCAAAAAACCTGAAACCTGTGGCGCCTGCCCGGGGTCTACCACTACCGCCTGTCCCTGCTGTTCCACTAACCAGATGTAATTATCATCAAAAGCGGGGAGGGGATGGACCGTCAACATGGTCCGCATGCTGACAGGGGCGACGGCCCAGGTCAAATCCTTCTATACTGAAAAGCTGCCGTGCGCCCCCGGTCCAGCACCGTGGGGCCGGACCAACAACGAAAACCGGTATGGATTACGAGCGTAGCCATGTCATCGCCCAGCGGGAGGCGCTTCGCCAGTGGTTCAAGACGCCCCTGGGTCTGAGCCTGCTTGGGGATGAACGGCTTGTCCTGGATGCTGTCCTCGACACCTTGTTTGGCTACTATGCGCTGCAAATCGGTGTGGCGGCGGATGCGGACCTGTTGGCGAAGAGCCGGATTCGTCAGCGCATGGTGCTGGACGCCGCGCTCCTGGGCCCGGGCCAGGTCAGCGCGGGTCCGGGCGCCTTGGGCGAGCCTGACGCCCTGCCGGTCATGACGGACTGCATAGACCTGGTGCTGCTGCATCACACTCTGGAATTTGAACCCGATCCCCACGAGGTGTTGCGGGAAGTTGACCGGATCCTGATTCCCGAGGGGCATGTGATCATCGTGGCATTCAACCCCTGGAGCCTTTGGGCCCTCAAACGCCGCTTGAGAAAGCGCCAGGCGCGGCCCCCCTGGTGTGGCCACTATTTGGGATTGAACCGCTTGAAGGACTGGTTTCGTTTGCTCGGTTTTGACATTGAACTGGTGCGCCCCGTCGCCTTTCGTCCGCCCCTGGAGCAGGAGCGGCTGATGCAGCGGCTTCAATTCATGGAACGGGCAGGCCGCCGCTGGTGGCCCATGTTTGCCGGGGTGAACATTGTTGTGGCCAAAAAGCGTGTCGCCACGCTGACGCCGATCAAACCCCGCTGGCGCAGCGCCCCGGTGGTGGCCGATGCCATTGAGACCAGCGGAAGCCGGTGAGTTGAAAAGCGTAGAGATTTTTACCGACGGTGCCTGCAGGGGAAACCCCGGGCCCGGAGGCTGGGGGGCGGTATTGCGCTGTGGCGACACCGAGAAGGAATTGTATGGCGGAGAAACGGACACCACCAACAACCGTATGGAACTGATGGCCGCCATCGCCGCCCTGGAAGCCCTCAAGCGGCCCTGCCGGGTGGCGTTGACCACCGACTCGCAGTATGTCAAAAAAGGCATCACCGAGTGGATGCCGGTCTGGAAGCGTCGAAACTGGCAGACCGCTTCTAAGAAGCCGGTTAAAAACAAAGAGTTATGGCAGCGCCTGGATGCCGCCGCCGCGCGCCATGAGATTGACTGGCACTGGGTGAAGGGCCACGCCGGTCATCCGGAAAATGAGCGGGCTGATGCCTTGGCCAACCGCGCCATCGACGAACTCAGGGAATAAGCCATGCGCCAGATTGTCTTGGACACGGAAACCACCGGGCTGGAGCCTGCCGCCGGACACCGCGTGATCGAAATCGGCGGAGTGGAACTGGTGAGCCGCCGTATCACTGAGCGGCGTTTTCACCACTATCTACAGCCCGACCGGGAGATTGACCCGGGAGCCATGGAGGTCCATGGCATCACCAACGACTTCCTTGCCGACAAACCCCGTTTCAAAGATGTGGTGCACGAGTTTCTGGACTACATCAAAGGGGCCGAACTCATCATCCACAATGCGCCCTTTGATATCGGTTTTCTCAACCACGAAATGAAAATGGCCGGTGTGGAGCCCGGCCGTATAGAGGACTACTGCAGCGTCACTGACACCCTGGCCCTTGCCCGTCAGCTCCACCCGGGCCAGCGCAACAATCTTGATGCCTTGTGCAAGCGTTACGGTATCGACAACACCCAGCGCACCCTGCACGGTGCGCTGCTGGACGCAGAAATTCTCGCCGATGTCTATCTGGCCATGACCGGGGGCCAGGCCACCTTGACCTTGGAGCACAGCCGGCATCCGGGCCAGGGGGGGGAAGTCGTGCGGCGCTTGCCCGCTGATCGTCGCCCTCTGCGCGTGGTGGTGCCCACTGAGGCCGAATTGGCCGCCCACGATCGCTATCTTGACTTCCTCGACCGCGCCTGTGCCGGGGGGAGTGTGTGGCGGCGGTCTGTCTCGCCGCCCCAACCCTCCTGAAGCACTGCCATTTCCAATCTTTAGTGTTATAGTGCACCTTGGTTTAAAGTCGATGGCGCATGGCCCGCATGGAAGAACAATGGGCTGCGGTGCTGTAATGGTAAGGCAGTGCCGGGAGGGGGTGACGGGCAAAACCATCACGTCACCAGTGAGACCTTCCCCGCGGTTGCAGGCACGCACAATACATCGGCGGGATTCGGAATTTGGGGGAAAATAACATGGCTCACTCGGCTGCGCGCTGCGGAGAATCGGGCCGGCATTTCGCGCCCGGCTCACTGGCTGTTTTGGTGTTTTCACTGTTGTTGCTGGCGGGGTGTGTCGGGGGGCCGCCTCCCGCTGCGGAGGGCGCGGCGGAGGCGGATTCCGCGCAGGTCAGCGCACCCGAAAGTGCGGCAGAGCCGGAGGCCGACATCGCCGCCGCCGAGGTGGCGCCGGCGGCCGAAGAGCCGGCTGCCGGCGCCGGCCAGGAGGCCGCCGCCCCGCCTCCCGTTGTGTTCAAGGCCGAAGACATCGAGGGTTTTGTCAAGGCCGCCCGCTTCGGCCAGGCCGACAGCATCAAATACTATCTTGATCGCAAGTTTCCCGTAGACGAATCTGATTTTCTTGGTAACACCGCGCTGATTTCAGCGGCCAACGGGGGGCATGCCGCCATTGTCGACACCTTGCTCAAGGCCGGTGCCAATCCCAACGCCCAACGCAACGACGGCCGTACCGCGCTCATGGCTGCCGCCGCCCGCGGCGATATTGCGGTGATCAAACGCCTGGTCGAAGCCGGGGCTGAGGTCAACATCAAAGACCAACAGGGAGAGACCGCCCTGTTTGACGCGGTGCGTTATGGTCACCTCGATGCTGTCAAAGCCCTCCTGGCCGCCGGAGCAGACCCCAATGTGCAAAACAATTTGCGCGCCAACCGCCCCAATGGCGGGTATACGCCGCTGATGTACGCGGCTGACCATGTGGCCGATTTGGTGTCCGCCCGTGACTGGCTGCAAATCGTCAACACGCTATTGGAAAACGGCGCCGACCCCGACATCCGTGACACCAAGGGCCGGTCAGCGCTGTCCCTGGCCCTGGACCGGGGCCATGTTGATTTGGCCTCGGCCCTGGAGGAACACGGCGCCAAGCAGGTCCTGACCTACAGCGGTCTGGGTTTGAACGACGCGCTGATACTCGCGGCGAGCAACGGCGATGCCCGAAAAGTACGGGAGTCCCTCACCCTGGGCGCCGATCCCAACGCGGTGAACCGTGCCGGCGTCGGACCGCTGATGGCGGCGGTGTATGGGGGCAGTCTGGATGCGGTCAAGGCTTTGGTGGAGGCTCGCGCCCGCATCGACCGGGTACCCACGGGCTTTCGCGCCTGGACCTGGACCGGGGCCAGGTTGTCCCTGGGGGTCCAGCCCCTGGCGCGTGCCGCCTCCATTGGCGATACGGCCTTGATCCTTGCCGCCCGTGGCGGTCACGCCGACATTGCCGCCTATCTTCTTGCGCAGGGCGCCAATCCCAGTTTGAAAAATTTGCACGACGATTCACCCCTGTCCGTGGCGGCCGAGCGCGGAGATGCGGATATCATCGCTTTGCTGCTGGCCAAGAATGTGGATCCCAATGAAGGGACGCAAAGCAGTCATGAGTTTTTGGGGCGGACCCTGGTGGGGCTCAAAGACGTGCAACGCAATACTCCGCTGATCAAAGCCGCCCAAGGGGGGCACGAGGCGGCGGTGCAGGCCCTGCTCGAAGCCGGGGCGGATCCGGATGTGCGCGGTATGGCCGGAAAAGTGGCCTTGTACTGGGCGGTGGAACGTGGTCACCAAAAAGTGGTGCGTTTGCTTCTGGATCATCACGCTGACCCGGATATCAAATCCCAGGCCGGCCTGACACCTTTGATGGAAGCGGCCAAAACCGGCCGGCTGCCCATGGTGGAGGCCCTGGTGAAAAAGGGCGCCGATGTCAATGCCCGGGAAGGGGACGAAGTTTTGCCCGGTACCATTGATGTCAGCGGGGGGGCCGGCATGACGCCTTTGATGTTCGCCGCCGTGGGCGGTCACGCCAAGGTGGTGGAAGCCCTGCTGAGAGCCGGTGCCGACGTCAAGCTGCGCAACCGGAACGGGCAGACCGCCCAGGACGAGGCGGCCAAGAACGGTTACCAGGACATCGTGCAGCTCATTCGCAGCGTGAATGTGGCCAGTGGCCAATGACGGCTTGTTGTTGTGAGGTGACTTGGAGCGTGTTCGCGTGGGCGGGAATTTAAGTGAGCAACCGTTTCCAGCGTTTTTTTCAGGAGCAGGTCCTGGCCCGCGTGAAAGCGGGCCCAGGCGCCGACAGTGATCGGGCGCTCAAGCTCGCCACGGCGGCCTTGCTGGTGGAAATGACGCGGGCGGATTTTCGTACCACGGCAGATGAAGACAAGGCGGCTCGGGATGCGTTGCAGGACTTTTTCCAGTTGGACAGGAATGAGGCCGAGTCTGTAGTCGCCCTGGCCGGGGAGGAAGCCGATCGCGCAGTATCGCTTTACCCTTTTACGGAACTGGTGGACAAGAATTTTTCTGCCGGGCAGAAGGAGCGCATCATTGAAATGCTATGGCGCGTGGCCTTTGCCGACGGTCACAAGAGCCATCACGAAGAGCATCTGGTGAGAAAAGTCGCCGCTTTGCTCCACGTTCCCCACCACCGCTTTATCCATGCCCGCCAGGTGGTTGAAAACGGCGCTCAATAAAATTCAGTACGTTGCCTGTTGATGCACCGATGATTTCCCAGCGCGCTGCCAGGGCCTGCTGTTCCAGCTTCTTGTCAGGATATACAGCCACGGCTTCGCCCACCTGTTCGAGCAGTGCGGCATCGTAGTGGGAATCACCGTAGGCCACGCACTCGCTGAGACGC
The DNA here is from genome assembly GCA_011375345.1 of Gammaproteobacteria bacterium. Lineage (NCBI taxonomy): Bacteria > Pseudomonadati > Pseudomonadota > Gammaproteobacteria > Gammaproteobacteria bacterium. The sequence goes on along the minus strand of DRLM01000157.1, from coordinate 18,883 downwards.
GCGCCATAGCGCCGGCACAGCGAGTGCGCCAGGATGAGCTTTTCCCTGCCAAAGGGATGGCGCAGGGGCGGATGTGCCAGGAAACGGCCATGGTGCGTGCGCATGCGTGTTCCACACCAGCCGTGGGCCCCGATGCCGCGCGCCAGGGGGGTGGCGATGAAGTCCGGTGTCCCTGAGAGCAGGATCACGAAGTCCCCCTTGTCGTAGTGGTCGGAGAGGCGTTGATGCATCACCGGCCGCACGCGATGGAGCAGTTCCTCCTTGACAAACTGCGCGGCCCAGCGGGCGACCTTTTGCACCTCAAGGCCGGTGAGATAAGCCTTGTTTTTCCGCCCTACCTGGCGGCCGTAACGTGGCCACCAGCGGCAGAAAAAGCCCAGGCCCGCCATGGCCTGACGCGGCCCCAGCCGCCCGCTGTGGGCAAGATGGCTGATGAAGGCGGACTCGGAGCTGCTCCCCGGCAACAACGTGCCGTCGACATCCAGCAGAACCAGGGCCATCAGCGTGGTTCTCCCATGTGTTGGGGCGGCCGTTTCAAACCTTCATTTACGACGAACTCCAGCAACACCGGCACACCGCGGATCAGACAAACGGCGACAGCAAGATAAACCAGTATTTCACCGGTCAAGGTCATGGGGCCGGACCACGCCGACCAGAGGCTGGGAAAGACGGCGGGCCAGGGCTGCAACAACAGTATCCACGCAAAGGCGGCGGCTTTGACGAAGCCGTAGAAACCGCGCATGAATCGGCCGGCGACCAGGAAGCGGGCCAAGGGCGTACGCAGCATGGCAAAAGCGTTCTGACCGCGGGCGGCGCCGTGACAGCGCACCGAATCCACCAGGAGGCTGCGGGTGATGAACACCAGGGCCACCCATACAGGAATCAGGTCCAGATCAGCCAGCACGATCCACAGCACATTTTCCACCACCCGGTCCACGGCGATGTCGAACACCGACCCGAACAGGGAGCTTTCGCCCCGCTTGCGGGCGATATAACCGTCCAGCCCGTCGAGGGCGATGATAATGGTGAGCAAGACGGGGTTGGCCAGTTGCCAGGGCGGGGGGGCGTCGTAAACCATGCCGACCAGCACGAACACCAAGACGAAGCGCCCGGCAGTGATGAGGTTGGCGATGTTCATTTGCTTTCCATTTCCAAGGCGGCTTCCTGTTTGAGTTCACCCAGGCGGGCCTGGATGCGGGAACGGCGGTAGAAATCGGTGGGGTCGGTCAGCTCCAGGGCCTGCTTGAGATAGGAAATGGCCATCATGGTGCTGCCGTTCAGGTAGGCGTGCTCGGCCAGGGCCTGATAGGAATCGCCGGCCTGACCCGCCTCGCGGTCCGCCTGGGCCAGGAGCTTGTACAGCAGGGGTTTGGGTTCCCGGTAGCGCAAGAAGTCTTGCAACAGGCGGCGGGCGTCCACCGCCTGGTCGGCGCTGATCAGGGCTTTGGCGTAGGCGACGGTCAGGGGGAAGTTGCGGGGAAAGAGTTTCATTGCCTTGGCATAGTATTGCAGGGCCTGGCTCAGATGGCCCGCCTGTGTTTCGATCTCGGCCCGGGCGGCGATGAAATGGATATTGTCCGGCGCATCGCGGAGCAGGCTCTGGATTTGCCTGCGTGCCTGCCTGGGGTGTCCCGCGGCGGACAATGCCAGGGCGTAGCCGTAGCGCGCGGCATGGTATTGCTCACCGTTGTAGGCCTTTTCCAGGGCGTCGGCGAAGTATTTGACGGCAGTTGCCGGATCGGCCGCGGCTCGCACTCTCAAGCGGGCCTGGATCAATAAAAAACTGCTGTTTCCGGGACGGGTGTGGAGGGGCGCGTACTGTTCCGCCCGGTTGCGGGTGTCCGAAATACGTGAGGTGGTGACCGGGTGGGTGCGCAGCATTTCCGGCGTCCCGCTGCCGGCGAAGCGGTCCTGGCGGCTGAGCTTTTCGAAAAAAGCGGGCATGCTGCGCGGGTCGAAGTCCGCGCCGGCGAGGATTTGCATGCCCACGCGGTCCGCCTCTTTTTCGTTTTGGCGGGTGAAATTGATGAGGTTTTGCTCCGTGGAGGCGAGCGTGGCGGCGATGGCGGCCTGGCCGCCCTGGCCGCTGCTGGAAGCCAGGATGAGGGCGGCGATCAGCGCGGCGGCCGCCGGCAGGGTCATGCGTTGCGCCTGGTCAAAGGTGCGCAGCAGGTGACGCTGGGTGACATGGGCGATTTCGTGGGCCAGCACGGCGGCCACTTCGCTTTCATTCTCAGCGGCCAGCAGCAAGCCGGCATGCACCCCGATATAGCCGCCCGGGCCGGCGAAAGCGTTGATGGTGCGCTTGTCCACCACAAAGAAATTGAACAGGCGCCGGGTGTCCGCCGCCGCCACCAGGCGGTAGCCCAGGCTCTGCACGTATTCTTCCACGAAGGGGTCGTCCACCAGCGTTGCCTGGTGGCGGACGCTGCGCATGAATTCCTGCCCCAGGCGCTGTTCTTCGTAGCTGGACAGCAGGCGGTCGCTGCTTTCACCCATGTCCGGCAGGGTGATGCCTGCATCAGCCCTTGGGAAAGAACTGGATGCCAGCAGAGTCACCGTCAGGAATAGATTCATTACGCGCTGCATGGCAAGGGATGGCCTGATGGCTGCCTGGTTGGGAATGACGTGGTTTCGATGGCCGGCGGGCCGGGTTGCCAGTGAACTTCCTATACTTGTACTTGCTGTCAGCCTTGTGAGGCCGCGATGTCCTGGCCCCCTGGCGCTGAAGATGGCGGCCACGCGGGGCATTTCAACGGCCTGGGCCTTGCGCCCACAACAATATGCCTGTCTTGCGCCGGTAAGTCGAACGTAACATTTGCTTGTCTGAGTGTGGACACGGAGTTATATGACCGTGGCCGGCTTAAGAAAATCCCTAATTGGCGATGGGTGGGGGTACGACGAGTTCGTATTCAATATTTCGATGATTATTTGAATATATAGCTTTGTTATGCCAGGCCGGCAATTGAAATTGTCCGCTTGATGGCGCGGCACCGGGAGGTGCCGCCACAGGCGCCAGCCACTGGGAGCCCGCGGACTCCCCGCCATGTCGCCAGACGGCGGACGGATTTGGCGGGCGGCACAGGGAGGTGCCGCCATTGGCGCAAGTCAATGCGAGCCTGCGAAATACCAGCCATTTCGCACAATGGCGCCCGTATTTCGCGGGCGGCAATCAAACAGGTCAGCACGACCTGTTTGATTGCCGGGTTAATAGTGAAAAACGGAGCATAGTGCAGTGATCCGACTCTGGAGAAAATGGCCGCTGACCCTCTGTTTGTTGTGGGGCGGCTGTGGCCTGCCGGCCGTGGCCGGCGAGCTGAAGACGGCCACCGCGGAGTATGTCAGCGCGGCCCAGCGCCACGAGCTGGATGGTGTGGTGGAGGCGGTCAAACAATCCACGGTGGCGGCGGAAATCGTCGGCCGGGTGCAAGACGTGCTGTTCGACGTGGACGACGTGGTGGAAAAAGGCGCGGTGATTGTCCGCTTCCGCGATACTGAACAGCGGGCCCGCGTGCGCCAGGCCAGCGCGGTGGTGGAGGAGGCGGGCGCGGCTTTGCGGGAGGCGGAGCTGGAGTTCGCCCGGATACAGGATCTGCATCGGAAAAAGCTGGTGGCCAAGTCCGAACTGGACCGGACCCAGGCGGCTCTGGAGAGCGCCCGGGCGCGGCTGAAAGCCGCCCGGGCCGGTCTGGCCGGCGCCCGGGAGCAATTGACTCACACCGTGATCCGCGCCCCCTACAGCGGCATCGTGGTGGCCCGCCATGTGGAAGAGGGGGAGACGGTGGGGGTGGGCCAGGCCCTGATGACGGGGCTGTCCCTGGAGGAGTTGCGGGTGACCAGCCGCGTACCCCAGTCCCTGGTGGAGGCTGTCCGGCAGCGGGGTCGGGCCTGGGTGCGCCTGCCCGACGGGCGGACACTGGCGGCCACGGGCCTGACCGTGTTTCCCTACGCCGACACTCCCAGCCACAGCTTCCGGGTGCGCTTGCGCCTGCCCAAGAATGTGGCGGGGGTGTATCCGGGCAGTTTTGTCAAAGCGCTCTTCGAAACCGGTGAGCGAGTCAGTCTGGTGGTGCCGTCCAAGGCGCTGGTGCAGCGCAGCGAGGTGACGGCAGTGTACGTGCTGGATGCGGCCGGACGGGTGGGCCTGCGCCAGGTGCGCGCCGGCCGTGCGTTGGACGGGCAGACCGTCATCCTGGCAGGTTTGGCGGAAGGCGAGCAGGTGGTTCTCGACCCGCTGCTGGCGGGCAAGGTGTTGCGGGAGCAGCGCGCCGGCGCGGGGGAGTAAGTCCATGGACCCGAGGCTGGGCCTGGCCGGCGCCGTTGCCGCCAAATTTCTCCACGCTCACGTCACGCCTTTGCTGGCGCTCACGGGCGTGCTCATGGGCTTGTTTGCCGTGCTGGTCACGCCCCGGGAGGAAGAGCCCCAGATTGACGTCACCTTCGCCAACGTCTTCGTGGCCTTTCCCGGCGCCAGCGCCGCGGAAGTGGCGGAACTGATCAGCACTCCCGCCGAGCAGGTGTTTTCCGAACTCAAAGGGGTGGAGCATGTTTATTCTGTGTCCCACCCGGGCCGGGCCGTACTCACGGTGCAATTCGAAGTGGGTGTGCCCCGCCAGGAGGCCATCGTGCGGCTGCACAATGCCGTGTTTTCCCACCAGGACTGGCTGCCGCCGAACCTGGGCGTGGGGCAGCCTATTGTCAAGCCCATGGGCATCGACGATGTGCCCATTGTCGCCCTGACCCTGTGGACTGATGATGAGAGTCGTGGCGCCTTTGAGCTGCAGCAGGTGGCCCACGCGGTGGAAGTGGAACTCAAGCGCGTGCCGGGCACCCGGGATGTCTACACCATCGGCGGCGCCGACCAGGTGGTGCACGTGCTGCTGGACGCTGCCCGCATGGCGGGTTACGGCATTGTCCTGGAGGATTTGCGCCGGGCGCTCCGCACTGCCAACCACGCCGCTGATGCGGGCAGCCTGGTGGCCGGCAACCGGGAAATCCAGGTTCGGGCCGGTGAGCTGCTCAGCACACCGGAGGAGATGGGTGGTCTGGTGGTGGGGGTGCACGACGGCGCGCCGGTGTATTTGCGCGACGTGGCCGAGGTGCGGCGCGGGCCGGATCAGGTCGAGCGCTACGTGTGGCTGGGCACCGGTCCCGCCGCCGGCCGCAAAGGTATTGCAGCGCCGGGCGAGTTTCCGGCGGTGACGCTCGCTGTGGCCAAAAAACCGGGGGGAAACGCCGTCCACATCGCCCGCCAGGTGATCGATCGTTTTGAAAGCTTGCGCGGTACCGTGGTGCCTGATGGGGTGCACATGACCGTCACCCGCAACTACGGCGAGACCGCCGACGCCAAGGCCAGGACGCTCATCACCAAACTGGTGTTTGCCACGGTGTCGGTGGTGGTGTTGGTGGCGCTGGCCCTGGGCTGGCGGGAGGCCTTCATCGTCGGCACGGCGGTGGTGGTGACCCTGACCATCACCCTGTTCGCCTCCTGGGCCTGGGGGTTTACTATCAACCGGGTGTCCCTGTTCGCGCTGATTTTTTCCATCGGCATTCTGGTGGACGACGCTATCGTGGTGGTGGAAAACATTCACCGCCACAGGCAAAGGGGCGGCAAGCGCTTGGCCGAGGCCATCCCCCTGGCGGTGGACGAAGTGGGCGGGCCCACCATTCTAGCCACCTTCACCGTCATCGCGGCGCTGCTCCCCATGGCCTTTGTCACCGGCCTCATGGGGCCTTACATGAGCCCTATACCCATCAATGCCAGCATGGGCATGTTGATTTCCCTGGTCGTGGCCTTCGTGCTGACGCCGTGGTTGACCTGCCTGGTCTATCGGCGGCGGGCCGGGGCCGCCAGTGGCGGCACCGCAAACCACCCGCCGCCGGCGCAGGGCAGGCTGGAGCGGCTTTTCCGCCGGGTGCTGGGGCCGTTTTTGAACCAAAAGGGCGCCCGTGCCCGCCGCTTTGCCCTGCTGGGCATCACGTTGGTGTTGATCGGCGGCGCAGTGAGTCTGGCGTATTTCAAGCTTGTGGTGCTGAAAATGCTGCCCTTCGACAACAAGTCGGAGCTGCAAGTGGTGGTGGACATGCCGGAAGGGGGCAGCGTGGAACAGACCGCCCGGGTGCTGGCGGCCCTGGGCGCTCACATCGCCACCGTGCCGGAAGTGACCGACTATCAGGCCTATGCGGGTACGGCGGCGCCCATTAATTTCAACGGCCTGGTGCGGCAATACTATTTGCGCCGGGGCGCGGCCGTGGGTGAGCTCCAGGTGAACCTGGTGGCCAAGTCGGAACGTGACCGCAAGAGCCACGACATCGCCCTGGCCTTGCGTGCCCCGCTGCAAGAGATCGGCGCCCGTTTTGGCGCCAACGTCAAAATTGTCGAGGTGCCGCCGGGGCCACCGGTGCAGGCGCCGTTGGTGGCGGAGATCTACGGCGTCGACTACGACGGCCAGATCCGCATCGCCCGGCAGGTGCGCGAATTATTCGAGCGCACCGCGGACGTGGTGGACGTGGACGACAGCGTGGAGGCCCACGCCCCGCGCTTCATCCTGCACGTGGACCGGCACAAAGCGGCCCTGCTGGGCGTGAACCAGCAGACCATCATTCAGGCCGTGGCCACGGCCCTGCAGGGGGAGGACGTCACCCATCTGCACAGTGCCCATGTGAAATACCCTGTACCGGTGCGCCTGGAGGCCACCGTGGCCGACAAGGCCGATCTCACGTTTTTGACCAACTTGAAAGTACGTGCCGGCAACGGCGGGTTGGTGCCCTTGTCCGAGCTGCTGAGCTTGACCCGGTCAGCGCGGGAACAGAGCATCTATCACAAGGACCTGCTGCCGGTGGTCTTTGTCACCGGCAATGTGGCGGGTGCGACCGACAGCCCCCTGTACGGCATGTTCGACCTCTTCGGCCAGTTCAGCGGGCAAGCCTTGTTCGCTGGCGAGCCGCTGTCGCAATCCCTGATCGCCCAGCCTGATGACCCCTATCCTTACGCGCTCAAATGGGACGGCGAATGGCAGGTCACCTATGAGACTTTTCGTGACATGGGCCTGGCCTATTCCGTGGGCCTGGTGCTGATTTATCTGTTGGTGGTGGCGCAGTTTCGTTCCTATGTGGTGCCGCTGATCATCATGGCGCCCATTCCCCTCACCCTTATCGGCGTCATGCCCGGCCATGCCTTGCTGGGCGCCACCTTCACCGCCACCTCCATGATTGGCATGATCGCCCTGGCCGGCATCATCGTGCGTAACTCCATCTTGCTGGTGGATTTCATCAACGAAGAAATCGACAAGGGTACGGCCCTGGAAGAGGCCGTCATCCGCTCGGGCGCTGTGCGCGCCAAGCCCATCGCCCTGACCGCTTTGGCCGCCATGCTGGGCGCGTTGTTCATTCTCGATGATCCTATCTTCAGCGGTTTGGCGGTGTCCTTGATTTTTGGGGTGTTGGTCTCCACTTTGTTGACCCTGGTGGTCGTGCCCACTTTGTATTACCTCCTGCGGGCGCGGCAGGACCGGTTGTCATCCTCCAGCCGGAGTAACCGTTAAACATTGCAAACAGCTCAGACGGTGCCTCCTCAGGGTCGCGGCGGGTCGGCTAGACTTTGTTCCTGCCAAAGGCAGGGGCTGGCCGTTGGGGTCATCGGGAACCTGGGTCTGGAACCGCGGCCCGCCCGGCGGTGAGGGGGAATATGTTGGTTTTTTTGACAAGCCTTTGTTTTTCAAACCGGGGCGGTCTATAACTTCATTCTAAGTCGTTGTTGAGAAATAATTTCAACAATCAGGCATTAAAATTGCTAAAATATAATTTTCCGACTTTGGCATAGGGATTTGCGTTGGCGGCGCGGGTTTGCTGCTGCGTGATCATAGTCTGGGCCGAAGTCGTTCGGGGAAGCAACTACCGCTTAAAGAGGGACGCAGCATCGGTGTGGAAATGCCGGTGCGGGGTAGGTTTTGTATTTTGAAAACAACCTGTGTGAGTGACGGTTCTTTTTCGAAGAGGTAGTGAGGTGGCGACCAATCAATCTGGCAAGTCTGCGTCCGGATCCGGGCGGTCTTTTCTGGCTCCCGCATTTCTGTTTATGGCGCCCATGGTGTTGACGGGCATCATGGTCGCAGTGACCCAACCCCTGCCGGTGGAGTCGGGCTTCAATGTGAGCGCGTTTTGCGCTTTGAAAGAAGCTTCCGAACGGGCGCTGCCGGCCCCGGTTTCCCGGCCTGTCCTGGATAAAACGTGGCTGGCCAGCCTCAACAACTCCATCGGCGATGTCGTACCTCCCGAGCGCCACTCTTTTTGGAATCCGCTGGGTAAGGCCTACCTCACCTCCGAGCAGGAATACCTGCTCAAGCTGGCATACCGGATGGGTCGCGAGGACGGCGATGCCAGGCATGCCGAGTTGGTGCAGGCGGTGTTGATGCAGGAAACCATCGCCGGTTTGCTGGGACGCATCGGACACATGACGGCCCGGGTGGGCAAGCGTTCCTACGGTGTGATGCAAGTCAAAGTGAGCGCTGCCCGCGATGTGCTGCGGCATCATCCGGAGCTGGGGCGTTTCCCTGCCGATGAGTTGCTCATTGCGCGCTTGCTCAGTGACGATGAATTCAACATTCGCGTGGGATCGGCCTTTTTGAAAATCCTGCGAAAAAAAACCCACAGCGACGAAGCGGCGCTGGTGGCCTATAACATCGGCCTCAGGGCGTCGCGCAAAGTGCGCCGGCCGCAACACTTCGCTTATGTAGAAGGCGTGCAGCGCTATGTGACCGAGCTGGTGCGGCCTTTCAACCGCCTGGTGATAGAGCAGCCCCTTACGGTGGCCAGCACTGGCGCGTTGAAAAATACGGATTTATAAATTCCGTGCCTGCCGGGCTGCGGTTCCGGTGTAGCTGTTCGGCGCGAGTGCCAGCAGGCGTGTTTTTTCGGACTCTGGTATGCTCAGGCTCAGAACAAAGGTGTGCAGCAGCTCGCGGGTGACGTCCTGGCCGCGGGTCAGTGCCTTGAGCTTTTCGTAAGGTTCTTCTATGCCGTAGCGGCGCATCACGGTTTGCACGGCTTCCGCCATCACTTCCCAGGCCTTGTCCAGATCCATGGCGATGCGGGTGGTGTCGGCCTGCAATTTGGCGATGCCCTTGAGTGCCGAGCCGTAAGCGATGCTGGAATGGGCGATGCCCACACCAAGATTGCGCAGCACGGTGGAATCGCTGAGGTCGCGCTGCCAGCGCGACACCGGCAGCTTGGCGGCCAGGTGTTCGAACAGTGCATTGGCGATGCCCAGGTTGCCTTCGGCGTTTTCAAAGTCGATGGGATTGACCTTGTGGGGCATGGTGGACGAGCCCACCTCGTTGCTGAGCACCCGCTGGCGGAAATAACCCAAGGCAATATAGCCCCACACGTCGCGGCTGAAGTCCAGCAGCACGGTGTTGAAGCGTGCGACAGCGTGGAAGTATTCCGCCATGTAGTCGTGGGGTTCGATCTGGGTGGTGTAGGGATTCCATTCCAGGCCCAGGCCGGTGACGAAGCCTTCGGCCAGGCGGGCCCAGTCCACTTCGGGGTAAGCGGCGATGTGGGCGTTGTAGTTGCCCACGGCGCCGTTGATTTTGCCGAGCAGGGGCACGGCTGCCAGCTGTGCCCGTTGGCGCCGCAGGCGGTAGGCGAAGTTGGCCATCTCCTTGCCCAGGGTGGTGGGAGAGGCGCTTTGCCCGTGGGTGCGCGACAGCATGGCCACCCCGGCGTGGTCATGGGCCAGGCGGGTCACGGCGTCGATGAGATCACTCATCTGCGGCAGCACGATTTGGGCGCGGGCCTCCCGCAACATGCAACCGTAGGCCAGGTTGTTGATGTCTTCCGAGGTGCAGGCGAAATGAATAAATTCGCTGACCGCCTCCAACTCGGCGTTGCCGGCGATTTTTTCCTTGAGATAGTATTCCACCGCCTTGACGTCGTGGTTGGTGGTGGACTCGATGTTTTTGATGCGCTGGGCATCGTCCAGGTCGAAATTTGCCACAATGGCATCCAGGATGTGGTTTGCATGGGCGCTGAGCGGGGGCACTTCCGGAATGTCCGGATGTTCGGCCAGGGTTTGCAGCCAGCGGATTTCCACGTTGACCCGGTGGCGCATCAGGCCGTATTCGCTGAAAATGGGGCGCATGTCGGCGGTTTTGGCGCCGTAGCGGCCGTCGATGGGGGAGAGGGCAGTCAGGGAAGACAGGTCCATGGCAGGCTCCTTCTATTGGGGCGGCGTCGGTGAGTCGGCACTGGCGGCCAGTAGCCGTTCCGTTTCGTCCAGCATTTTGCGGCGCCCAAACAAGACCTGCAGGCGCCGGCCGCCGCGCTGGTGCCACAGCACCGCCGAACGGATGGCGGCCAGCAACAAGGCACGCACCCGGTTGGCCACGTCGGGATTGGCCAGATAGCCTTGTTCACCGCTCACCATGACGCGGGGCGACAGCGTGCTCACGGTATCCAGGTAGGTGTCCGCCAGGCCGGCGACGATGTTGTCATGCGTGAGAGGGAAGTGCTCGCTTTGTGCCTGGGCCTTGGCAATGCCGGTGCGTATTTTTCGCAGCAGCTCCGGCTGGGCGCTGAGCTTGCGTTCCAGGTGCAAGACGGTGACAACATACTTCAGCAATTCCGGACTGCGTTTGTCCTTTTCCCCCGCCAGTTCATCGCGCAGCCGTTCCAAGCCGTAGCGCAGCCCCTGGATGCCACCGTAGACTGCCGCGGCGTTGTCCGCATCCACGGCCAGGATACTGCGCAAACTGGCCTCGAAGGCCTGTTCGTCCACGCGGCCCCGGTGGGCCACCTCCTGCACCAGGCCGGCAGCCTGAAACACGCCGGCCAGGGCCAGCACACGATCGGTCAGTTCATTCATGGACAAGGTCGTTCACTTTGTTTGTGGTTTCAATCCGGCGATTAAAATGGCCGGGTCAATAAATAAACTCAATCGCTCGCGCGATCGGTTTGCGCGCGGGGCAGCCCCGCCCCGCAGCTTGTTTTTCACCCGCCTGCCAAACTGGCGTGCCGCTCATAACTGTCGATGACAGCGCCGCCCAGGCATTCCTCACCCTGATAAAACACCACGGACTGCCCCGGAGTGATGGCCCACTGGGGCTCGTCAAAGACCACTTTCAGGATCTCACCTTCGGGCCTGACCGTGCAGGCCCTGGCCGTTTGCCGATAGCGGGTTTTGGCCTTGCAACGCAGCGGAAAGCAGGGCGGTTGGCCGGCGATCCAGTGAGGTGTGCTTGTGTGCAGCGCAGAACTCAACAGGGCAGCGTGGTGGTGCCCCTGGGCCACCACCAGCACGTTCTCGCGCAGGCATTTGTCCACCACGTACCAGGGTTGGTCGCCGGCGTTGCGGCGGCCACCGATGCCCAGGCCCCGGCGCTGGCCCAAAGTGTAATACATCAGCCCGCGATGGCGGCCGAGCACCTCGCCTGCGGGGGTGCGTATGTCGCCTTCCTCGGTGGGCAGGTAGCGGGAGAGAAAACGCTGGAAATCCCGTTCGCCGATGAAGCAAATGCCGGTGCTGTCTTTCTTGTTGGCGTTGGCCAGGCCGGCGTCAGCGGCCAGGCGGCGCACCTCGGTTTTATGCAGTTCGCCGACGGGAAAGCGGGTGCGGCCCAGTTGGGCCTGGGTCAGGGTATAAAGGAAATAGCTCTGATCTTTCCCGGCATCCCGGCCGCACAACAAACGGAAGCGGCCGTCCCGCTCGTCCACACGGGCGTAATGGCCGGTGGCGATGCCCTCCGCCCCGAGCGCCAAGGCGTGGTCAAGAAAAGCTTTGAACTTGATTTCCTTGTTGCACAGAATGTCGGGGTTGGGCGTGCGGCCGCGCCGGTATTCCTCCAGAAAATACCGGAACACCCGGTCCATGTACTCCCGGCTGAAATTCACCGCTTCCAGCTCGATGCCGAGGCGTTCGCACACGTCCAGCGCGTCTTTCGCATCCACCGCTGCAGTGCAGGGCTCGGCGGGGTCTTCCTGCTCCCAGTTTTTCATGAACAGGCCCCGCACCGCGTAACCTTGTTGTTTGAGCAGCAGGGCGCTGACGGAGGAGTCCACCCCGCCGGACATGCCGACCACCACGGGGCCCGGCTTCATCGTATTCACCGTCGTTCACCGTTTAAGAAAAGCATCTCCCGCTACACGGCGGCGAGCAGGCTTTCGTCTTCCTCCAGATGCCCGGGGGGCTGCTTGTAGACCAGCCGTTCGGCGCAGCGTTCCTACACCAACAAAAAAACGGCCGCCGGATTCGAGCACGGCCGCCACGGTAACACGGGGTGTCCAGACCATCGGAAAATTATAAAGGATTCAGCGGGTTTTATCATTGTCCAGGGGTATGCCGGTTTCCAGCCGTTCGCCCGGCTGCTGTTGCCCCAGGTGCCTGGTGGCACAGGCGCCGGTGACGGGAATGTAGCCGGCCAGCGCGTTTCGACCGTCGGCATCAGTGAACGGGCAGAGGGCGTTGTGGGGTTTGTTGAACACTAGGGTGACAGGCATGGCTGAACGACCTGTGTGAGGGGAGTGGCGAGTGCCCGAAAATGCGCCTGTCTGTTCCTACCAAAATTAAGTATCATGCCCCGCTTCAGTGTGGTTTTTCCACTTTTGTGCAGGAGCAAAAGACCTAAGGTGTGGGAACTGGTCCAAGCCGGCGGCTGGGTGATGGTGCCCATTTTACTGTGCTCGGTGGCGGCGCTGGCGATTATCGTTGAGCGCGCCTGGGCACTTCGTACCCAGCGGATATGTCCGCGCCATCTGGTCAGTCAGATCTGGCAGTGGGCGCGTTCGGGGCAGCTGGATGCGGCCCGTATCACCGATTTGCGGGCGGGTTCGCCATTGGGCCGGGTGCTGGCCGCCGGGCTGGTGAACCGGCACCACAGCCGGGAGGTGATGAAGGAAAGCATTGAAGAAGCCGGCCGCCACGTGGTGCTGGAGTTGGAACGTTATCTCAACAGCCTGGGCACCATTGCTTCCGTCACGCCGCTGTTGGGTCTGCTGGGCACGGTGCTGGGTATGATCAAGGTGTTTACGGTGATCACCACTCAGGGCGTGGGCAGTCCCACGGATCTGGCCGGGGGCATTTCCGAGGCCTTGATCACCACTGCCGCCGGCCTGACCGTGGCCATTCCTGCCTTGATGTTCTACCGCCATTATCAGCGCCGGGTGGACGAGCTGGTGGCCACCATGGAGCAGGAAGCGTTGAAAATGGTGGAGATTCTCCACGGGGAACGGGAGGCGGGGGAGGAGAGCCTGTCGTGAACCTGCGCAAGTTCCGCCGGGAGGAGCCCAACGTCAATCTCACGCCGCTGATCGATGTGGTGTTTCTGCTGTTGATTTTTTTCATGGTGTCCACCACGTTTCAGCGGCGTTCGGAGATCCGGATTGACCTGCCCCAGGCTGCGGAACAGCAGCGCGCCGCAGACAAGGCGCCCATCGTTGTTGTCATTGACAAAGCCGGGCGGTTTTACGTGGACAATCAGAAAGTAATCAATACCCAGAGCGACACCTTGAAACGGGCGCTGCGCCAGGCGGCGGGCGATCGCAAAGACCCGCCGCTGATTCTGAGCGCAGACGCCCAAACCCCCCATCAGGCGGTGGTGACCGCCATGGACGCCGCCCGGCAACTGGGGTTTGTGCGCTTGTCCATTGCCACCCGGCAGTCGGCAGACAAGGCCTCCCAATGAGCACTGCCGGGGACAATATCGCCGCGGCGGCGGTGTACCGCCGGCTGCTCGGCTATTCCACCCACTACTGGCAGGGCTTTGCAGTGGCCGTGGTGGGGATGGTTTTCTACGCCCTCACCGAGCCGGGTTTTGCCGCCCTCATGAAACCCATGCTGGATGGCAGCTTCGTCGACCGGGACCCGGACATCATTACCCTGATCCCGTTGCTCATCATCGGCTTGTTTCTGGTGCGCGGGGTGGCGGGTTTCCTCTCGTCCTATTGCATGACCTGGGTGGGCCGCAACGTCATCCGCGATCTGCGGCGCGAAATGTTCCACCAGTTGCTGCATTTGCCTGCCTCATTTTACGACCGCAACGCCTCGGGGCAGCTCATCTCCAAATTCAACTTCGACGTGGAGCAGGTGGCCCAGGCCGCCACCCAGGCGGTGACGGTGGTCATTCGGGACACGATCACCCTCTTCGGCCTGCTGGCCTGGATGGCTTATCTCAACTGGAAACTGACCTTGTTGTTCCTGGTGGCCGGGCCGCCCGTTGCCGTGGCCGTGGGGCGGGTGAACAAGCGCTTTCGCGAGGTGGGTCGGCGCATTCAAGATTCCATGGGCGAAGTGACGCGCGTGGCAGAAGAGGCCATTGCCGGTCAGCGCCTCATCAAAACGTTTGAGGGGCAGGAGACGGAGACGGTGCACTTCAGCGAAGCCAATGAGCATAATCGCAAACAAAACATGAAGTTAACAACTGTTTCTCAAGTCAGTATGCATGTGATCCAGTTGGTTGCCGCAGTGGCCTTGGCAGGGATCATTTATGTGGCGACCCGGCCTGCCATGCTGGAGTCCATCACTGTGGGCGCCTTTATGTCCTTTGTGGTAGCCATGATGATGATGCTGCCGCCCATGAAACGGCTGACCACTGTGAATGCCGCCTTGCAGCGGGGCATCGCCGCGGCGCACAGTGTGTTTACCCTGCTGGACAGCGCACCTGAGCAGGACCGCGGCCAAGTGCGCATGGGCCGCGCCCGGGGAGCGGTGAGCTTTCGCCAGCTCGGTTTCCACTACGAGTGCAGCAAAGGCGAGGTGCTGAGCGACATCGATCTGGAGATTCAGCCGGGCGAGTGCGTCGCGTTCGTGGGCCGCTCCGGCAGTGGCAAGTCCACCCTGCTCAGCCTGCTGCCGCGTTTTTACGATCCCACCCGGGGCAGTGTGCTGCTGGACGGCGTGGACGTGCGCGCGTTGCGTCTCAAGGATCTGCGCGCCCAGATCTCCTGGGTGGGGCAGGAAGTGGTCCTGTTCAACGACACCGTCGCCCGCAACATCGCCTACGGCGCCCTGGGTGGTGCGAGTGAGGCGGATATCATTCACGCCGCCGAAGCCGCCCACGCCATGGAATTCATCGAGCGCCTGCCCGACGGTCTGCAAAGCCGGGTGGGGGACCGGGGCGTGCTGCTCTCCGGCGGTCAGCGTCAGCGTCTTGCCATCGCCCGCGCCTTGCTCAAGGACGCGCCGGTATTGATTCTCGATGAAGCCACCTCGGCGCTGGATACCGAGTCCGAGCGGCGCATTCAGTCGGCCCTGGCGGAGGTGATGCGCCACCGCACCACGCTGGTCATCGCCCACCGCCTGTCCACCATCGAGCAGGCGGACCGCATCGCCGTGATGGAGCGGGGCCGCATTGTCGAGCTGGGCACCCACCGGGAATTGCTGGACAAAGATGGGATCTACGCCAGCTTGCACCATTTGCAGTTCCACGAGGCCGCCCCGGCTGCCGGACCGCTTGTCACCGCTTCGTAGATGGGCGCCGTACTCGAACGCATGTGGTACGGCAAACACTGGGCGGCGCCCCTGCTTGCGCCCGTGGGGCATCTGTACTGCGCGCTCGCCGCCGCCCGCCGCGAGGCCTATCGCAAGGGCTGGTTAAAAGCCACGCGTCTGCCCGTGCCCGTTATCGTGGTTGGCAACATCAGCGTGGGCGGCACGGGCAAAACACCTTTGGTGCTCTACCTGGTGGCGTATTTGCGGCAGCGTGGACTGCGGCCCGGCGTGGTCAGCCGGGGGTACGGGGGACAGTCCCGGCGCGAGCCGCGCGACGTCGGCCCGGACAGTGACCCCTATGCGGTGGGTGATGAGCCGGTCTTGATCGCTCGGCGCACGGGGGCGCCGGTGGTGGTTGCCCCGGACCGGGTGGCGGCAGGCCGTCATTTGCTGGCCCGGCACGACTGCGATGTGCTTGTCGCCGACGACGGCCTGCAGCACTACGCTTTGGCGCGCGACCTGGAAATTGCCGTGGTGGACGTGGCGCGGGGGCAGGGCCGGGGCCGTTGCCTGCCCGCCGGCCCGCTGCGCGAGCCGCCGACGCGCCTCGCTTCGGTGGATCTCGTGATAAATCGCGAGCCAGGGGGCAGGGAGCCCGGTATGCGCCTGCATGGCGGAGAGTGGATCAACCTTGCCGATCCCAGCCGCCGCCAGGCACCGAAGACCTGGCAGGGCAGGGCGGCGCACGTCGTTGCCGGTATCGGCTGTCCCGAACGGTTTTTTGCCGCCGTGCAAGCCCTGGGTTGCCGGGTGCACGGGCATGCGTTTCCCGACCATCACCGGTTTGAGGCGGCCGATCTTGCCTTTGGCGATGATTTGCCCGTGCTGATGACGGAAAAGGATGCGGTAAAATGCCGTCGCTTCGCCCGGGCGGATTGGTGGTATCGGCCCCTGGACGCCGAATTGGACGCTGCCACGCTCGCCCGGCTGGAAACGCTGCTCATAAACCGGGGTATTCTATCCGCCCGGGCAGGCGCTGCCCGGCGTGGCGCACCGGGCGCGCAGCGCGATCCGGGGTGACAGAGGCCTCCAACAAACAGGACGAACATCAATGGACAAAAGATTGCTGGATATCTTGGTGTGCCCCATTTGCAAAGGGCCCTTGGTGTACAACAAGTCGGCGCAGGAATTGATTTGCAAACCCGATCGCTTGGCCTACCCTATCCGCGACGATATTCCCGTGATGTTGGAAGACGAGGCGCGGGAACTCGCCCCCGATGAGGAGGTGGCGTGAGCCCATTCCGGGTGGTAATTCCGGCGCGTTTTGGTGCGCGCCGTCTGCCGGGCAAGCCGTTGCGCCTGTTGAAAGGCCGTCCCCTGATCGAACACGTCTACGGCCGGGCCCGGGCGGCCGGTGCGGATGAAGTGATTGTGGCCACCGACAGCAATGAAGTGCGGGACGTGGCCGAGGGCTTTGGCGCCGATGTCTGCATGACCGCCACGACGCACCAAAGCGGCACCGAGCGCCTGGCGGAAGTGGTGGCCCGGCGGGGGTTTGCGCCGGAGGACATCGTGGTGAACGTCCAGGGGGATGAACCGTGCATCCCGCCCGAGCTGATCCGCCAGACGGCAGCGGGTTTGGCTGAACATCCGGACGCCAGCATCGCCACCCTGTGCGAGCGTATCACCACCACGGCCGAATTATTTGACCCAAATGTGGTGAAAGTGGTGCGGGACCAGGCCGGTTATGGCATGTATTTCAGCCGCGCGGTGATTCCTTGGGACCGCGAGGCCTTTGCTGTCACCACGGAAGTGCTGCCGCCGGAAGCGGAACACTACCGCCACATCGGCCTGTACGCCTACCGGGCGGGTTTTTTGCCGGCCTATGTGCAATGGGGGCCTTGTCCGCCGGAGTGCCTGGAGCATTTGGAACAGCTGCGTGCACTGTGGCATGGCCGGCGCATTTACGTTGATGTGGCAGTGAGCACCAGCCCGCCGGGGGTGGACACTGAAGCGGACCTGGCGCGCATGGAGGCGTTGCTGTAAGGGCCGGAAGCCGGCCGCCGGGTTCAGGATTCCGTTTCGAGCAGCTCAAGGTCCAGCACGGCAGGGTTGATGTCATGACCATCCCGGCTGAACAGCGGGACGGTCAGCGTGGAAGGTACCCGGCGGTGCGCTTCACCGTGTTGGTCGGGCTGGATCACCGTATGGTGCTCGCAGTCGCTCAGCACCAGCGCCGGGTCTTCTTCAAGGACTTCAATGATTTCCCAGCGCAGCCCCAGGTAGCGCACTTGTGATCCGATGAGTTGTCGTAACTGTTCAGTTTGAACCGTGTCATTATTCAGTATGATCATGGACTCAAGTATAAATCGCTGGATGGATTAGGCAATCACCGGCAGTGATCCGGCACAAGACAAATACAATAACAAATCCGATTAGTTTTGGAGTGAAGCCGATGCTTAAAGTGTTGTTTGTCTGTATGGGAAACATCTGCCGCTCCCCCACGGCAGCGGGTGTGTTCCAACGCCTGGTTGAGCAGACCGGTATGCACAACATGGTGGAGATCGATTCGGCCGGCACCCATGCCTATCACGTGGGCAGCGCCCCGGATCCCCGGGCCCAGAAAGCCGCTTACCGCCGGGGTGTGGATCTCAGCACGCAGCGTGCCCGGCGGGTTGCCGCGGAGGATTTCGACTACTTTGACTATATTTTGGCGATGGACGCTGACAATATGCGTCATCTGCGCGAGGTCTGCCCGCCGCAGGCCGCCCACAAACTGCGCTTGTTTATGGAATTTGTGCCTGACCCGGAAGTGACCGACGTTCCCGATCCCTACTACGGAAACGCCACTGGTTTCGAACGCGTGCTGGATCTGGTGGAACTGGCCTCAGAAAATTTCTTGCGCCATATCCGGGAAACACACGGCAGCAGTTATGGGCGCTAGCCCGCATTGCTGCTGATTTCATATTTTGGCTACTTTTTTGAAAAATCAATCTGAAAACCGGTAGCTGTCACATTAAATCTGAACTGCCACACCTGATCAGGTCATACATCAGAGTTGCCTACAGCCCGCCTCTTAGTGACAAAGAATGATCCATTCTGATTCTACCCGTATTGTTCTTTTGCAGAAAATTTGGCAAGCGTTTTCCGGTTTGGTAACTGCCCTGCTAGTAACGTATTTTCTCTCTTCCAAAGAGCAGGGCGTGTACTACGCCTTCGGTAGTTTGCTAAGCGGATATATCCTCCTTGACTTAGGGTTATCCGGTCTGCTAGTCCAGGTTTCCGCGCGTATGTTTCCTGGGTTAAAGCTCCAAGGTGATGGCCATATTTCGCCCGATGGATTAAGCCGGTCTGCATTTTTGTCTATGATGAAATGGAGTAAGCATTGGTATATACGAATTGGCTTCGTCTCGCTTGTGTTGATACCTGTTGGTTTCCTCTATTTCAGCTCTGCCAATG
>DRLM01000156.1 GCA_011375345.1 Gammaproteobacteria bacterium | reverse complement strand
GCAACACTTGTTTCAGCACCCACTTTCCCTCACCGCCGCGAATCTTGTGCCGCAGCGGCAAACGCCAAGCGAACTCCAGCAGCGCGTGATCCAGCAGCGGCACCCGGGTTTCCAGGCTCACGCCCATGGCGGCGCGATCGACTTTCACCAGAATATCGTCGGGCAGATAACTCACCGTGTCCAAATACATCATGCGCTCTTCCAGGCTGGACACGGCCGCCCAGCGGCCGCGGTCGGTTAACACGGTGCTGACTTCGCGTCCCCCCAACACCACCGCTTCGGGCTGCCACCAGTGGGACACCAGGCGCAGATACATCTCCTCGGGACTGCCCACGGCGACGATGTTGGCCAGCTTGTGCAACTTGTCGCCAACACGGCCGTGCCGCAGCCGGGCAAGCAGGGCCGGCGCCAGCACCGAATAAACCCGGTCCCAAGCGGCGGGCGAAGCACTGACCAAGGCCCGCGCCAGCAGCGAGCGCGCCGGCCGCGGCAGCCATTTGAGCCGGCACCACAAGGCCCGGCCCCAGAAATAGCGATGATAGCCGCCGAACAGCTCATCGCCCCCGTCCCCCGACAAGCTCACGGTGACATGCTGCCGCGCTAGTTGCGAGACTAAAAACGTGGGGATCTGGGAGGAGTCGGCGAAGGGCTCGTCGTAGAGCTCGGGCAGGCGCGGGATCACCGCCATGGCCTCGTCGGCACTCACGTACAACTCCGTATGATCCGTGCCCAACTGCGCCGCCACTGCCTTGGCGTGCTGGGCCTCGTTATAGCCCGCCTCGTGAAAACCGATGGAGAAGGTCCGCACTGGCCGATCGCTCTGCGCCTGCATCAGGGCCACCACGGTGCTGGAATCAATGCCACCGGACAGGAAGGCCCCCAGGGGCACGTCCGCGACCATTTGCCGTTTGACCGAAACACGCAGTAAGCGGTCCAGTTCCTCCACCGCTTCCGCTTCGCCGCCCCGAAATGGGTCGGCCAGCCCCCGCTCCGCCACGGCTTGCACCGACCAATACGCACTCAGCTCCGCACTCCCCCCTTTGAAAAAGGGAGGCCGGGGGGGATTTCCCCCACCACCCCAAGGCACGCTGAGCACACTGGCCGGCGGCAACTTGTACACGCCACGGTAAATCGAATACGGCCCCGGCACGTAGTTGTGGCGCAGATACAGCGCCAAGGCATCGCGGTCGATCTCGCCCCGCCACTTGGGATGCCGGGTGAGCGCCTTCAACTCCGAAGCGAAGGCCAAACCACCGTCCAGCCAAGCGTAATACAGCGGCTTCTCCCCCAGCCGGTCGCGGACCAGGTGCAGGGTGCGGGCGTCACGGTCCCACAACACGAAGGCAAACATGCCGGTGAACCGCGTCACCGCTTGCGCCACCCCCCAGCGCTCGAAGGCGGCCAGCATCACTTCCGTGTCGGAATGGCCCCGCCAATCCATCCCCCCCTTTGAAAAAGGGGGGCTAGGGGGGATTTTTTCTACCTCCCGCCGCAACTCCCGATGGTTGTAAACCTCCCCATTGAACGCCAGCACATAACGCCCACTGGCGGACACCATGGGCTGGTGCCCTTCCGGCGATAAATCGACGATAGACAAACGGCGATGTCCCAGCGCAATACCTACGTCACGGTCCAGCCACAAACCGCTGTTGTCCGGCCCGCGGTGGTGCAGGGTATCGTTCATCGCCCGCAACAACGCTTGGGCGCGCCCTTCGTTCGCGGTAATCGCGGGGTCGAGAAAACCCACCAAGCCGCACATCAGCGCAACACGTCCTGATAAAGCGCTTCGAAACGCCGGGCGACGACCGGCAGGCTGTACTGCTCCACTACCCGCTGCCGCGCCGCCGCGCCCAGGGCTTGCCGGGTGGCGGCCGGCAAGGCCAACACCTCCGCCAAGGCAGCGGCCAGGGCGGCGGGATCGCGCGGCGCCACCACCCGGCCGGTGTCCCCCACGATGGCGGCCGAATCACCCACGTCGGTGACAACACAGGGCACACCGGCGGCCATGGCTTCGCCCAAGACGTTGGGGAATCCTTCACCGTAGGAGGAAGAAGACACAGCCACATCCAAGGCCGCATTGAAACGGGCCATGTCGCTGCGCGGTCCGAGCAAATGACACACACCGTTCAGCCCCCCCTCGCGACACCAAGCGGCCAAGTCAGGATTGGACGGCTCGACGCCCGCGCCGCAGAGAAGGAAATTCACCTCGGGCCGGCACCGGTGCAACAGGGCCGCGGCCTCCAAAAAAGTGCGATGGTCTTTTTGCGGATCGAACCGTGCCACCAGCCCCACCAGCGGCGTGTCCGGCGCCAGACCCAGTTCGGTGCGCACGGCGTCACGCTGCTGCGGCGCGGGTTTGAATTCATCCACGTCGAAACCATTGGGAATGACCAGCATCTTTTCCGCCGCGTAACCCTCGGCCCGATGCACGGCAGCGGCGGCCTGGGCGCAGCAGACAATGCGCGCCGGCACGCGCCGCGACAGCCGAGCGCAGAGCTTCATCATGGCGCGGGTGCTGCGCTTGCTGGCTGGATCGAAGGTGCTTTGCCTGACCCCCCACAGCACCGGCAGCCCCAGCCAGCGCCCCGCCAGGCCACCCAGCAAATCGGCGTGATACATCCAGGTTTGCACAAAGGCCGTGTTTTCCCGCCGCAAGCACGCCAGCAATCGGGCGACGGCAAGCGGATTGGGCCAGGACGGCCGCAAGCCCAGGCAGTGCACCGGCACACCCAGCGCACGCAACGTGTCCGCCATGGGGCCACCGGCAGTGAGCGCAATCACCACGGGCTTAAACCGGCCGCGGTCGGTGGCGGACAGTAGCTTGTACAACATCATTTCCGCACCGCCCACGTTCAGGCCGGTGATGATGTGGGCGATGTGGAGGGGAGCAGGCGGCTCAGCAGTGCTTCGCTGGTATCGATGAGATGTTGGCAACGGTATTCCTTAACGATGCGCTCACGCGCCTTGGCGCCCAGCCCGGCGCGGTCCTGATCCGATAAATTCAACACAGCCTGCCACCCCGCCACGAGCGCCGAGGGATCACGCGGCGGAACAACTTTGCCACAGTCTCCCACCACGCGGGCCGCATCGCCGACGTCTGTGACCACACAGGGTTGGCCGCAGGCCATGGCCTCCCCCACCACATTGGGAAACCCTTCTCCGTAGGACGCCAAGGTGACAAGGTCCAAGGCGTTATACACCGCCGGGGTATCCGCCACGGCCCCGCGCCACGACAGCAATGAGGCCACTCCTAACTCTGCGGCCAACGCCAGCAATTGGCGCCGGTAGTCAGCCGGACCGTCGCCCACGCACACAAAGCGGACGTCGTCCCGTTGGGTGGCCAGCAGGGCGGTGGCCCGCAGAAAAGTGGGATGGTCTTTCATGGGATCCAGGCGCGCCACCAAGCCGATGAGTTTAACATCCGGTCCCACCCCCCACTGCCCGCGCTGGCGTTCGCGGGCTGCCGCGTCGGGAGCAAAGCGTTCGGTGTCGATACCGTTGGGCACCACCTGCACCCGCTGCAAGGGAATACCGCGACGGCGGAGCACGTCCACGCCGGCGTGGGAATTGGCGATGATCAGATCCGCCTTGGCTGCGAGCTTGGCCTCCAGGCGGTAGGTCCAGCGCGACAGGCGGTCATAACGGGTCAAGTCCATATTGGAGGCCCGCACTCCCCACACCACTTTGGCGGAAGGAAAGCAGGACCATAGCAGAACGGCCAAAATGTTGGGCACCGGCAAATAGGCGTGGACGATATCCGGCGCCGCCGCCCGCACGCTGCGAACCAAGCGCCACAGAAAACCCAACACATCCCAGCGATGCCCTTTGCCCAGGTCGCGCACCGGCACACCCCGGACCAGCAGCTCCGCCGCCAAAGGACCACCGGGATAAAACAACAGCACCGTCACCCGGTGGCCCTTCGCATGCAGACCACCCGCCAAGGCCACCAACTGACGCTCGGCGCCGCCGTAATCGAGCGAACGGGCGAGGAAGACAATGTTCATTGGCCGTTCGACACCAGGCGGTAACGGCCGGCCAGGCGCTGACTCAGCGCGTCCACATCCCGCGCCGCCACCAGGTTTTCGCAGTAGGCCGAACAATAGCGCGGTGGCAGGGCCTGGAAGCTGTCCCCGGCGAAGCGGAACAGGGTGAACCCTTGAGCGCGCAGATCGGCGACCAGGTCTGCCGTGGTATACCCGTAGCGGTGAAAGTGCTCGTCCCAGGATTCAAAAAACACACACTGGGTGCGGGCCAACAGCTCACGGGCGCCTTGCAGTACGAAACGCTCAAACCCTTCCACGTCGATCTTCAGCAGGGCGATGGGGCCGGCGTGATCACGCAGCAAAGCATCCAGC
This sequence comes from Gammaproteobacteria bacterium, assembly GCA_011375345.1. Taxonomy (NCBI): domain Bacteria; kingdom Pseudomonadati; phylum Pseudomonadota; class Gammaproteobacteria; species Gammaproteobacteria bacterium. The sequence continues at coordinate 546 of DRLM01000156.1, read as the reverse complement.
GTGGCCACCGGCACCTTGATGGCGCCGCCCTCCTCCACCCGGTTTTGGTCATCGGAGCGCTGATCGCTGAAGGCCAGCTCACCGGGCATCGCCCCCACCGCGCTATGGAGCACGCGCATCTGGCTAAATCCGTTCAGCGTGATATTGTCCTGCAAATAAGCAAACACGCGGGGATGGGCTTCGATAGCGTAGACCCGCCCCGCCACCCCCACCCGCGCGGCACCAGCCAGAGCCAGGGCGCCAATGTTGGCGCCCACGTCCACCAGGGTGTCGCCAGCTTGCAGGGCCTGCGTGATGAAGGCTTCGTCCGCCGCCCGCTCCGCGGGATCTATCCAATAAGCTGCCGACAGCGCCGTCGGAAAAAAGCGCAAGCGGTAAGCGCCCATGTCGATGACCAGACGGCGACACAGCCCGGTGCGCCACAACAAGCGCGAGGCAAGAAAACGAAGGGGCCGGCGCTGGGCACGCACGGTGCGCAAGGCGCCAAACGCCGCCCCCAGCAGTGGATTGCCACGGTACCGATCGAAAAAGGCGACCGCGTAGCCC
>DRLM01000155.1 GCA_011375345.1 Gammaproteobacteria bacterium | reverse complement strand
AATGCCGGCCGCTACCGTGTCCGGCGCTGGTTGCCCGAGCACGAATCCCGGGCGGCGGACCTGTGGGTGGAAACCGTGCCCTTCAAAGAAACCCGGGAGTATCTGCAAAACGTGTTCGCCTACACTGTGGTGTACGACTACAGGCTGGGCCGCGAGCCCCAATCCCTGCGTGTTCGCATGCCACCGGTGCAGGGGCGCGACGCCACCTTGAGCCGGCGCCAGGCGTCCACCGGAAAAACACCCGGGTAGGAGCCGCGGGTTTAGGATGAATCGGCTGCAAAACCGGGACGGCGGTCCCTGTTGCCGCGATATTTCGTCACCTGGCGCCCCCCGGTTGCTGCCGGGCCGACTCTTCCACTAAACTTCCCGGCTCATTCACCCGCATTCCAACGGATATTACGATGACACTAGTACTGACCCGCGTATTCCAACTCGTCCTGGCGCTGTTCTTTCTGTCCATGGTGAGTGTTTGGTTCGGCGGTATCGCCCTGGCCGTTTTGTCCCTCTGGTACCAGCTGTCCACCGGCCTTGGCGGCCACGGTGCCGGCGCCTTGTTTCTCGCGGCGTTGTTCGGGGGGGGCATCGGCGCGGGGTTGTACTACCTCTTCAAACTGGTCCCGCAAATATTCTGCGCCTACGTTGAGACCGGCATCGCCCTGGCCAGGCTGGGCATGGTCCAGGTGAGCAAACTGGAACAGGGTCTGACCGCCGGCGATGCCGACAACACCACGGTCAACGTGACACCCCGCCAGAACACGTCCGCATCGTAGTGACAGGGCCGGTTCGGGACCGCCGCGGTCATGATTCCCGAACCGGCCCTCCTGTCCTGCCCGGCCGGCACCACCGCCGATCTTCAAGCCCGGCAAACCCTGGTCTGTCCGCGGGCTAAAGCCCCGGCAAAGCTGACCGATACACGCTTTACCACGACACGCCTGGTGCGGCTTCTGCACGGGGCGAGGCGGGCATCCTGAATTTCTCAGCGGCAGGCAGCGTATGGGTCTTTCGAGAACGACACGAAGCGAAGTGGATGAATTGCTGGAGGAATTGGGACTCACCGGACCACGGCCAAAGAAGCAGCTGGCCAGAGAGGTGTTCGCGGCCGAAGTGCGCCGGGAAATCGAATGCCTGGCGGAGCTGCCGACCATGCCTGAAACGGCCCGCCTGGTACTGCGTCTGCGCAACGACCGCAGCGCCGGCGTCAAACAACTGGCCGCGGCAGTGGAGAACGACCCCGGTCTGGCCGCCCAAATGGTCTGTTACGCCCGACTGCCCCTGTTCGGTTACGGCGACCGCATCAACTCCGTCCAAAAAGCCATCGGGCTGGTTTTGGGCTTCGATCAGGGGGTGCACATGGCCCTGGGCATGACCGCCGGCAGAAATCTGCGTATGCCCGGCCGCGGACCGCTGGGACGCGAAGCCTACTGGCGCCATGCCCTCTACAGCGCCACCCTCACCCAAACCCTGGGCGAACGCATGCCGCGGGAGCGACGACCCTCAGCCGGTACCACTTACCTGGCGGGCCTGTTGCATAATATCGGCTACCTGCTGCTGGGGCATCTGCACCCCGAAGAATTCTCCCACCTGAACGCCATTTGCGACAGCAGCCCCCTTCCTTCGGTGCGGGATCTGGAGTTGCAGGTGCTGGGCGTGCGCCACGAGCTGTTGGGCACCTGGTTGCTGAAATCCTGGGAGATGCCACCGGAGGTGATCGTCGCCGCCCGCGAACACCATTTCCCGGACTATGGCGGTGAACACGCCACCTATGCCAAGCTGGTGCTGCTGGCCGACCGTGCCCTGGCCCTCAGGGACATCACCATGAGCGGCGAGCGTTCCATTCCCGAACACGTGGTGGATGAGCTGGGCCTGGATATGGACCAGGTCCTGGATGCCACTGAAACCCTGTTCGGCATGGGAAGCGAGCTGGACGATATGGCGGAAAAACTGGCCGCCTGAACCCTCTCCTCCCGTTCCCTTTTTGCCACCCCGGACAAGGGATGGCCCTGGCCCCTGGCACTCATTCAGGGTCCATTCAGCATCTCCTGCGTAAAGTGAAGCGTCACTGGCTGGAAGCGCCGTTCCGGTGCCCCAGCCGGCATGACACTCAGACACACCGGCGCACGCTCAGCATGCGCGTTCCGTAACAGCAATTTTTAAGGAGATTCTCATGAGAAAAATGACTGTCCTGGCGATGGCCGCAGCTTCCGCGCTGGCCCTGTCCACCTCCGCCACGGCCGGTGACGCGCTCGCCCTGGCCAAAAAAAGCGGTTGTCTCGCCTGCCATTCGGTGGATCACAAAGTGGTCGGACCGGCCTGGAAAGATGTCTCGAAAAAGTGGAAGGGTGACGCCTCGGCCCGCGATTTTCTCATCAACAAAGTGAAAAAAGGCGGCAAGGGTAACTGGACCGCGGTAACCGGTGGGGTGCCCATGCCGCCCTATTCGCCGCGTGTGGCGGACGCGGACATTGAAACCCTGGTGGATTTCGTCCTCTCCCTGGCCGAATAAGGCCGCCGGGAACTCCCCCTTCCAGCGCGCCCCCGGGGCGCGCTCTTTTTTATGCGCCAGGTCCGGCGCGCAGCGCCGTGATTGTGCACCACAAAAAAAGACCACCCCGCAGGGTGGCCTTGGTCGTGGCAGTGGCGGGGCGGCTT
>DRLM01000154.1 GCA_011375345.1 Gammaproteobacteria bacterium | reverse complement strand
GGTCAAGAGCACGAACACCTCATCCCCCAGCCGGTACTTTTTCTTGGTGGGGACAAACAAGCCGCCGTTTTTCACAAAGGGCATATAGGCTTCAAAGAGCGCGTTTTTCTCTTTGACGTTCACCGACAGTATGCCCTGGCGGGCACCCAGTTTTTCCATATTCATCGTCATCCTTCCCCGGTTATGGTCATGTCCTGGGAGCACCCTGACCGAAGCAACGCTGCCAAGTGATGAGCAGATCTTCCAACACCAAGGCGGCATTGAGCGAATTCAGCGCGGGCTGTGACATGGTCTCCAGCCGGGCCAGCAAGTGAAACAAGCCACGCGGGGAGGCGGCCCCGGCCAGGGTCTGCAAACGGCCTAGCTGATGCTGCGCCTTCACATGCCGGGTCTGGCCACCAGCCTGAATCCGCAGGAGATCCGCCACCCAGGCATACATCCACTGTAACGTGTCGTGCAGGGCGAGCTTTAGCAGGGCCTGGGCCATGCGTTCCGGTGTCGCGTCGCCCCACGCCAGGGCCTCCAGTTGCGCCAGCAGGGCGTCGCAGTGAGCGAGGCGGTCTTGCTCCAGATAGCGCCGGGCCAGCAACGGTGCGCCACCGGCCAGTTTGAGCGCGGCGCTGAGTTCATCTGGCCTGCCCGTCACCTGGGCTCGCAGCCAGTCCAGTCCCTGTGCCAGGGGCGGGGCGGTGAACAGCAGCCGCTGGCAACGGCTGCGCAGGGTGGCGGGCAGGCGGCCGGGCCGGGCGCTCACCAACAGCAGGCGGGCGGCGCCTGGCGGCTCTTCCAGGGTTTTGAGCAGGGCGTTGGCGGCCTGCAGGGTCATGCTGTCCGCTTCCAGCAGTGTGACCACCCGGCCTTGTGCCTGTTGCGGCGTCAAGCTGAGAAAGCGGGTGATGGCCCGCACCTGCTCCACCTGCAGCGCTTTGCCCCGCTCTGGCGGGGCAATGCACAACAGATCAGGATGAGTGCCCGCACTGTGCAGACGGCAGGCGCGGCAGCGACCGCAGCCGCGGCCGCTGTCGTCCGGTGTCTCGCATACCAGGCTGCGGGCCAGGGCCGCGGCGAGGTGCGCTTTCCCCAGGCCCGGCGCACCGGCCAGCAACAAGGCATGGGGCAAAGCGTCCTGCCGGCGGCGCGCGATGAGCTGTTGCCACAATCCCTGATGCCAGGGCAGAGTCATGACGCGCCCGCCAGACAGTCATCCAGCACCTGCCTGAGCGCTCCCTGCACCGCCGCCAGATCGCCACTGGCGTCTATGACCCGTACCCGCTGTGGCTGCGCCGCGGCGATGTCCAGATAGGCCTGCCGCACCCGTTCAAAAAAACCGTGTCTTTCCTGCTCGAAACGGTCCACCTCCCCTCCTCGCTGGCGGGCGCGTGCCAGGCTCACGGCCACCGGCGCATCCAACAACACTGTAAGCTGGGGCCGCAGCGACCCCTGCAGCCATTGTTCCAGGGCGGCGATGCGGCTCTTGTCCAGGCCCCGGCCGCCCCCCTGATAGGCGTAAGTGGCGTCGGTGAAGCGGTCACTGACCACCCACCGTCCCGCTGCCACGGCGGGTTGGATCACCCTGGCCAGGTGCTCCGCACGGGCGGCAAACATCAACAACAGTTCAGCATCGCCGGACATGCCGTTGTAGGCGGGGTTGAGCAGCACTTGGCGCAAGGCCTCGCCCAGGGCTGTGCCACCGGGCTCGCGGGTGGCCACCACTTCGCGGCCGTGATCCCGCAGATACCGGCAAACAAAATCCAGGTGGGTGGATTTGCCCACCCCTTCAATACCTTCGAGAGTGATAAACCGGCCGCTCACAATAGAACTCCGCACTGAATGTCCAGGCCCGTCACCGCCGCCCCAGCTGGTAGCGGCGCACAGCTTTGTTGTGCTCCACCAAAGTGGCGGAAAACTGATGGCTGCCGTCACCGCGGGAGACAAAGTACAAGGCATCGCCCGGTGCCGGGTGCAGGGCGGCGTACAGCGCCTCCCGTCCCGGCAGGGCGATGGGGGTGGGCGGCAGACCGCGGCGCACATAGGTGTTGTAAGGCGTCTCCCGCGTCAGATCGCGGCGCCGGATGTTGCCGTCGAAAGCGGCACCCATGCCGTAGATCACCGTGGGGTCAGTCTGCAGCAACATGCCCTTTTGCAGGCGCCGCACAAACACCCCGGCGATGGCGGCCCGCTCGCCGGCGAGGGCGGTTTCTTTTTCTATGATGGAGGCCATGATCAGGGCCTGGTAGGGAGCATCATAAGGCAGGCCCGGATCCCGTTTTGGCCACAGCTCCGCCAAGGTGGCGTTCATGGCCTCGTAGGCCCGCCTGAGAAAGGCCACATCGGTGGTGCCACGGGGAAAATGGTAGGTGTCTGGAAGAAAGCGGCCCTCGGGGTGCTGCCCCGGCGCACCCAGGGCCGCCATGATCTGCCCGGGCGATGACTCCGTCAAGGTGGGCTTGATGGTATCCTGCTCTCGCAAGGCCTGCAGCAAGTCACGAAAGGTCCAGCCTTCGACGATGGTGAAACTGTGCTGCACCACTTTGCCGCTCACCAGCATGTCCAGCAGCTCCCCCGGTTTCATCCCGGTACGGAGCCGATACTCACCGGATTGTATCCGGGCCGCGTCACCCCGCCAGCGCGCCAGCAACACGAGATAGGCCGGCCGCTCCAGGACGCCGGCCCTGACCAGGCGCCGGGCCACGGTGCCCAGGGTTGTGCCCGGGGTCAGTGTCAGCGGCAGCCCCTGCTCCGCCACCCTGAGCGGGGTCTGTTGAAAGCGGTTGAAATCCACCACCCACCCTGCCGCGGCTGCGCCGGCGAGCAGCAGCGCAACAAGAAACAACCGTCCTGTCTTTCCCTTGATTCCCATGATGGGCTCACTCGTCCTGAGGGCTTATTTTCATCTCTTTGAACAAAACGCGGCACAAGGCCTGCGTGCGCACGCCAATCGCATAACGTCTGGGACCGAGGCGGGACACGGGCCAGATGCCAATCAGGCTGTTGGTGACAAACAACTCACAGGCCTGTTCGACCGCCGCCACATCCAAGTCACACTCCCGCGCCGGCCAACCCATCTCCCGGGCCCTTTCCAGCACCAGAGCCCGCACCACTCCCTGCACACCGCAGTGGTCCAGGGCGGGCGTCAACAGTACACCGTCCTGCACCACAAACAGATTGCTCATGGTACCTTCAATCACCCGGCCCTGCTCATCACACATCAGGCCTTCGTGAATGTCCGGATCCTCCCATTCCCGGCGGGCCAGGATCTGTTCCAGCCGGTTGAGGTGTTTCAGCCCGGCCAGCGCGGGCTGGCGCGCCAGGCGCGTCTGGCACCACCGCAGCCGCACCCCCTCCCGCCACACGTGGGCGGGATAGTCCGGCGGTGGATAACTGGCGATGATGCGGGTGGCCGGGGCCATTGCCGACGGCCGGTAGCCCCGCCCGCCCACACCGCGAGTGAGCAGGATCTTGATCACCCCCTCATTCTGGCCCTGCCGCGCCATTTCGGCCTCGCGCTGCAACAACGCCGGGTCCGGCGGGGCCAGCCCCAGCCGGGCCGCGGCGCCGGCCAGCCGGGCCATGTGTCGCGCCCACAGGCACAAGCAGCCACTGCGCAGGGCGATGGTTTCAAACACGCCGTCGCCGTAGTGCAGGCCGCGGTCACCGGGATCCACGCCGGCCGCCGCCCGGCCGTTGACCAGTATCACGCCCGGCCTCCCAAGGCGCGCACCAGACCCCGGGCCTTGGCCCGGGTTTCCTCCAACTCGCGCCAGGGTTCAGAATCGGCCACGATCCCGGCGCCGGCCCGGAAACTGACCTGTGTCCCTTCCACCACCAAAGTGCGAATGAGGATATTCAGGTCCATGGCGCCGCTCCGGGTCAAGTAGCCCATGGCACCGGTGTAGGGGCCGCGGGCCGCCTGCTCCAGTTCGGCGATGATCTCCATGCACCGCACTTTGGGGCAGCCGGTGATAGTGCCGCCGGGAAACAAGGCCCGGATGACCTGCCCGGGGGTGACACCCGCCCGCAGCCGCCCGCGCACGTTGGAGACGATGTGATGCACGTGGGCGTAGGATTCCAGCACCATCATTTCATTCACGTCGATGGTACCCGGCCGGCAGACCCGCCCCAGGTCATTGCGCTCCAGATCGAGCAGCATCACGTGTTCGGCCCGCTCCTTGGGATGGGCCAGCAATTCCCGGCGGTAGGCCTGGTCCGCCCCCAGCCGGGCGCCGCGAGGACGGGTGCCGGCGATGGGGCGGGTGTCGAGCCACTCCCCCCGCACCCGCAGCAGGCGCTCTGGCGAGGAGCTGACGACGGCGCCCTCCTCCCACCGGGCCAGACCGGCGAAGGGCGCGGGATTGGCCCGGCGCAGGCGACGATAAAGGGCGCAGGCCGCCACCGGCGCGGCGAACTCCGCCTGCCAGCGCCGCGACAGGTTGACCTGAAACACATCCCCGGCGGCGATGTATTCCTTGATGCGCCGCACACCAGCCAGATACTGTTCCGCTGGCTCCTCGCCCAAGCGGCACTCCGCCTGGCTGACGGACCCTGCGGGCAATGCCGACGGCATTTGGCGCAGGTCCGCCTCCATGGCATCCAGCAACTCTACCGCCCCCTCCTCTGCCACCAGCCACAGGCACTGGCGCTGATGATCGCGCACCACCGCTGCTGGAATCCGGGTGGCGCGGGCCGTGGGCAGTGCTCCCCGCAAGGGGGGCAGACGCAATACCGGTTCCACCTGGGCTGCCAGCTCGTAGCCGAGATAGAGGAACCAGCCGCCGGTAAAAGGGAGGTCGCACTCGGCATCGGAGTCCGGCGGCCACCGGGCGCAGCGCCATGCCTGGTCCAGCGCCGCCAGAAAATCAGGGCCGGGGGGGGAAGTCCGCGGGATTGACTCCAGGCGCCCGTCCGGGCCAAGGCTCAAGCTGGTACCGGGAAAAGCAAAAAGGATGTCGAAGCGGGCAGGAACGCCACCGTGAGCGGCACTTTCCAGGAAGAAGGGATAACGCGCGGGCTGACGCTGGGCCAGTTCCAGCAGATCGGCACAGCAGGCCAACCGGCGCCGGTGAAAGCCTCTCACGCGGGACGACGCCTTAGCTGGAGCCGTATCGGCCATGGTGGCACCGCATCAGCGGCGGCAGCAAGCGCGCATCAGACTTTGCGGAACACCAGCGTCCCGTTGGTGCCACCAAAGCCGAAGGAATTGGAGACGACGACGTTGATGTCCATGGAGCGGGCGCAGTTGGGCACGTAGTCGAGGTCGCAATCCGGGTCTGGCGTGAATTGATTAATGGTGGGCGGCGCCACCTGATCCCGCAGGGCCAACACACTGAAGATGGCCTCAATACCGCCCGCCGCCCCCAACAGATGGCCGGTCATGGACTTGGTCGAACTCACGGCGATCTTGTAGGCGTGGTCCCCGAAAGCCGCCTTCACCGCCAGGGTCTCGGCCTTGTCGCCCACCGGGGTTGAGGTGCCGTGGGCATTGATGTGCTGCACCTCCTCGGGATTCACCCCCCCATCGCGCAGGGCGTTTTGCATGCAGCGCCTGGCACCGTCGCCACCGGCGGCGGGCTGGGTGATGTGGTAGGCATCGGCGCTCATACCGAAACCCACCAGCTCGGCGTAAATGGGCGCGCCGCGGCGCCTGGCGGATTCGTATTCCTCCAACACCACCACCCCGGCGCCATCGCTCATGACGAAACCGTCACGATCAAGATCGAAAGGACGACTGGCCGTGGCGGGATCATCGTTGCGGGTGGACAGGGCACGGGCGGAGGCAAAACCGCCCAGGCCGCTGGGCGAGGTGGCCATTTCAGCCCCCCCGGCCAGCATCACATCGGCGTCACCGTATTTGATGATGCGGGCCGCCTCACCAATGCTGTGGGTACCCGTGGTGCAGGCGGTGACGAAGGCGAGGTTCGGCCCTTTCATGCCGTACATGATGGACACATTCCCGGAAATCATATTGATAATGTTGCTGGGAATGAAGAAGGGCGAGATCTTGCGCGGGCCCGAATCCAGAAACGCCTTGTAGCCTTTTTCGATACCGGGCAGACCGCCAATGCCGGAACCGATGGCCACGCCGATGCGTTCGGCATTGTCCTCGGTCACTTCCAGGCCGGCATCAGCAATGGCTTCCTGGGCCGCGGCGATGCCGTAGTGAATGAAGGGATCCAGACGACGGGCTTCTTTGGCCGGCAGATGATCGGTGACTTCAAAGCCCCACACCGAACCGCCGATGCGGCAGGCAAAGTCCGACACATCGAAATGCTCAATGCGGCGTATGCCGCTGCGCCCTTCGAGTATGTTTTCCCAAGAGGCTTTGACAGAAAGTCCCACCGGACTGACCATCCCCAAGCCCGTCACCACCACACGTCTGCGATCTGCCACTTTGCTGCGTACTCCGCACTGATCGGTCCAGCCGGACACCGTGCCCGGCGCAAACAAAGAAGGCCGCGAAACGCTGCTTGCTACGCGCTACGGCGGCCCTCTTGTGAAAAACCCGGTTACCCCGCGTGGGCGTTGATGTAGTCTATCGCTTGCTGAACGGTGGTGATTTTCTCGGCTTCTTCATCAGGAATTTCGCATTCGAATTCCTCCTCCAGCGCCATCACCAGCTCCACGGTATCAAGCGAATCGGCGCCCAGATCGTCGACGAAAGAAGACTCTGCACTCACTTCATCTTCCTTGACCCCCAGTTGTTCTACAACGATCTTCTTGACGCGTTCTTCTACTGTGCTCATGACGAATCGTTCCTCCAAAAAACACCGCAGATCGGACTGCGGACGGTATTGTATTGAAAACCCCTGTCCGGCGCCAGACAACCACCCGACCGGCACCACTGAAATCAGGCTGGAAATGCTCAGCCCATGTACATGCCGCCGTTGACGTGCAGCGTCTGACCGGTGATATAGGCCCCCTCTGCCGAGACCAGAAAACGCACGGCGGCAGCAACGTCCTCCGGCTGGCCCAAACGCTGCATGGGAATCTGCCGCAAGAGCTGCGTCTTGTGGTCGTCGGGCAGCACTTTGGTCATATCAGTTTCGATGAAGCCGGGCGCCACGGCATTGACCGTGATGCCACGGGTGGCCACTTCCCGCGCCAGAGACTTGGTGAAGCCTAAAATCCCCGCCTTGGCGGCGGCGTAATTGGCCTGACCCGGGTTGCCGGTGGCCCCCACCACCGAAGCGATGCTGATGATGCGCCCGTGACGGGCCTTCATCATGCCCCGCAGGCAGGCTCTGCTGAGGCGGAAAACGGATGTGAGATTGGTGTCCAATATGCTGTCCCACTCCTCGTCTTTCATACGCATCAGCAAGTTATCGCGGGTAATGCCGGCGTTGTTGATCAATACCGTGGGCACGCCATAATCAGCATTAATGGTTTTGATGAGCTGGTCGACAGCGGCGGCATCGGTGACATCCAGCACCACGCCCCCACCTTTGATCCCCTGTTCATCCAGAAAGGCGCTGATGGTCCCGGCCCCGGACAGGCTGGTGGCGGTACCGATGACCGTGGCCCCGGCCTGTCCCAAGGTGCTGGCGACAGCCCGGCCGATGCCGCGAGTCGCTCCGGTGACCAGGACGATATCCTTACTCAAAGACATAGTTTCCCCTCCCCCCCGATTCAGCACTTGCGCGTTTCAAGCAAGGCCGTGTCCAGTGATGCCGGATCGTGCACCGCCCAAACAGCCATACGGCGATCGGTCCGCCTGTTGAGCCCGGCCAGCACTTTGCCCGGACCGCACTCCACCACAGCCGTCACACCTTGAGAGGCAAAACAGCGCACGGTTTCCGCCCAGCGCACGGGGCTGTGAAGCTGCCGCACCAGGGCGTCACGAATCGCTGCGGGATTGTCATGGGCCGCCACATCGGCATTGTGAATGACGGGTACGGCCGGTGGCGAAACACTCACCTCCGCCAGGCGCTCAGCCAGACGCCGGGCGGCGGGCTGCATCAGAGTACAGTGGGACGGGACGCTGACGGGCAGTTTCACGGCGCGCTTGGCACCGGCCTCTTTGGCCAGCGCAATGGCGCGGTCCACCGCCTCGGCCTCCCCTGCCACCACCACTTGCCCCGGCGAATTGAAATTCACCGCTTCCAGCACTTGCCCGCTGGCGGCTTCGTGACACAGGGTGATCACCTCTTCATCCGTCAGGCCCAGCACCGCGGCCATGGCGCCCGCCCCCAAGGGCACTGCCTCCTGCATGTAGCGCCCCCGTGCCGCGACCAGGGAGACCGCATCCCGCAGCGACAGGGCCCCGGCGCACACCAGGGCGGTGTATTCCCCCAGGCTGTGGCCGGCAAGCAAAACCGGTTTCGCCCCCCCCCGGACACACCACAGCCGCCATGTGGCGACACCGGCGGCCAGCATGACCGGTTGGGTTTTGTCAGTTTCGTTGAGGGTTTGCGCGGGACCGTCTTGCACCAACTGCCACAGATCGAAGCCCAGCGCTTCAGAGGCTTCATCGAACGTCTCTCGCACCCCGGCATAGACAGCCGCCAAGCCGGCCAACATGCCCACGGACTGCGAACCCTGACCGGGAAACACCACGGCTAAAGACATTGATCCCCCCTGACCCTGTGTTGTTTTTTCATCCACAATTTTGTGTTTTCCCCATTGAAAAGGGAAAGATCCAACAGCTTGTTGAAAAGCGGATTTTGTCAACGCGCGCTTGCGGGAAACGCTAAAACTTCACCAGGGCCGAACCCCAGGTGAAGCCGGCGCCAAAGGCCTCCAGCAATACGGTATCGCCCACACCAATGCGGCCGTCACGCACTGCCACATCCAGTGCCAGCGGAATCGAAGCAGCCGAGGTGTTGCCATGTTCGCCCACGGTGACCACCACCTGCTCCATGGGCAGGCCCAGTTTTTTCGCGGTGGCCGAAATAATCCGCAGATTGGCTTGATGCGGCACCAGCCAATCGACATCCGCCCGCCCCAGCCGGTTCGCCCTCAACGTTTCATCCACCAGCGAACCGAGGGTGTTCACCGCCACCTTGAACACTTCCCGCCCCTGCATCTGGATAAAGGCTTTTCCGGCCTGCACCTGGTCGTAACCTTTGGACACGCCGCAGGGAACAGTGAGCAGTTTTTCGTGGCGGCCATCAGCATGCAAATGAGTGGACAAGACGCCCGGCTGACTGCTGCCCCCCACTACCACCGCCCCGGCGCCGTCGCCAAACAACACGCAGGTGGTCCGGTCCTTCCAATCAATGATTCGTGACAGCGTCTCGGCGCCCACAATCAAGGCGTGGCGCGCGACGCCGCTTTGAATGAACTTGTCCGCCACACTCAGGGCATACACGAAGCCGGTGCATACTGCCTGGATGTCGAAGGCGGCGCAGCCAAACGCTTCCAGCCGTTGTTGCAACAAACAGGCAGTACTGGGGAAAACCTGGTCCGGCGTCGTGGTCGCGATGATAATCAGATCAATGTCGGCGGCCTGCACGCCGGCGGCGTCCAAGGCCCGCCGCGCGGCCTGCTCGGCCAGATCGCAGGTGGTTTGTTCCGGCGCGGCGATACGCCGTTGCCGTATTCCCGTGCGTTCCCGGATCCACGCATCGGTGGTATCCACCATGGTTTCCAGTTCGGCATTGCTCAGCACCCTGTCTGGCAGGTAACTGCCCGTGCCGAGGATACGTGAATAAATCAAACCGCCTTCCTCTGCGCCAGCATGGATTGCAAATAGTGACTGGTCCGCTCCGGTACACCGTTTTGCACTTCCAGTGCCGCCTCACGGATGGCGTTGGCGAACGCCACGTCGTCGGCGCGGCCGTGGCTTTTTACCACCGTTCCGCGCAATCCCAGCAAACTGGCGCCGTTGTAGTGCCGCCAGTCGATCTTGTTCCCGAAGGATTTGAGCACGGGCAGGGCCAGCGCGCCGGCCACCCTGGTAAACAGGTTGCGCCTGAAGCCTTCGGCGAGATAGTGACGGATCATTTTTGCCACACCTTCACTGGTTTTGAGGGCGACGTTGCCGACGAAACCGTCGCACACCACCACATCCACCGCTCCGGCATAGATGTCGTCGCCTTCGATGAAACCCGCGTAGTTCAAATCGCTGGCATGCAGCAAACGCGCGACTTCTTTCACCCGCTCATTGCCCTTGATTTCTTCTTCTCCGATATTGAGCAGGCCAACGCTGGGACTGGGATTGTTTTCCACCGCGCTGGTCAGGGCGGCACCCATGACGGCGAATTGAAACAGGGTCTCGGCGCTGGAATCCACATTGGCCCCCAAGTCCAGAATGTGGGTATGGCCGGTGATCGTGGGCACGGCGGTACACAGCGCAGGCCGGTCGATGCCGGGCAGGGTTTTCAGCACGAATCGGGCCGTGGCCATCAGTGCCCCGGTGTTGCCGGCACTGACGCAGGCGGCAGCCTGGCCGCTCTTGACCAGGTTGATGGCCACCCGCATGGAGGAATCCTTTTTGGTGCGCATGGCGACCGAGGGCAGCTCGTCCATGTCCACCACCTGGGAAGCGTGATGAACGATGAGCCTGTCTGCCGCGGGCGTGTTGTGACGCGCCAGTTCTTCTTCCAGCGCATCTTGGCGGCCCACCACGATCAGTCGCAAGGCAGGCTGTTCGCTCAATACCCTCAACGCAGCGGGGACCACGACGCCCACGCCGTGGTCCCCGCCCATGCCGTCCAGGGCAACGGTGAGTTCCAAGGTGTTACTCGCCTTTGGGAGTCAATACCTTGCGCCCCCGGTAATGACCGCCAGGCGTGATGTGGTGGCGCAAATGGGTTTCGCCGGTCTCGCCGTCGATAGACAAGCCGGGTGCTTTAAGTCCGTCATGAGAGCGGCGCATGCCGCGCTTGGAGGGGGTTTTGCGATTTTGCTGGACAGCCATTTTGGATCACTCCTTACAAGTGGCAACATAACTTGAAATTTGATGGCGGGCTCGAGCGCCCGGGGTTTCGCCGTTGTTTACCGCCCGGGTTTCAAACTTTTCAGCGCCGCAAAAGGGTTGGGACGGCCACCCACATCCTCTTGTTCAACGGCAACGCCCAAGCGCGGCGTGTCAATCCTGCACACCCCCGTGTCGTGCCGCGGCACCGTTGGCACGGCGAGCAGGAGTTCATCCTCCACCATGTCATGGAGCGCAATGTCATGCCTCGTCACCAGGCACGGATCGTATTCTTCCCCCAGGTGCGGGATCTCTTCCTCGCTGCGCACGAAAGCCACACGTGGCGCCAGATCGAGATCCAGCTCCATCACCTCCAGGCAGCGCTGGCAAAGCAGGGGCAATACCGCTGTAATCCGCCCCCGGGCATGGCGGGTGCCCAGCGGGTCCACGTCAAACTGCCACTCATAGCTCGCCGCACCACGGGCCGCCGCCAGCAGGGACGCCAAGCGCGTCATGTCAGCAAGGTCTACACTGCCCTCATAAGAGCGCGCCACTTCAGCAGTGTGAAAAGGATCAATAAATCCTGAGCGGTGCCTGGACATAAGCGGCGGATAGTAACTCTAATTGCGCCCTGTGTCAAAACAGCCCGTTCGCAAAATACCAGAAATTCCAGTATATTGCGCGCGGGCCGGTATTGACTTTGGCGCGCTGTTCTCGTAGAAACCGTCGCCTAAGCGGGAAGCACTCCACCCACCCTGCGGCTGCCGGAGCCGGGGCATCATCGGTACGATAGCTTGATTAAAAAAATCCTGATCGCCAACCGCGGCGAAATCGCCGTGCGCATTGTACGGGCCTGCGCCGAAATGGGCATCACCTCGGTGGCCATTTACACCGACGCTGACCGTCACGGGCTCCACGTCAAAAAAGCGGACGAATCCTACAACATCGGGCCGGACTCCGTCGCCGGCTACCTCAACGCCCACCGCATCGTCAACCTGGCCGCTGCCACAGGCTGCGATGCCCTCCACCCCGGCTACGGCTTTCTTTCCGAAAACCCCTTGCTGGCCGAGATTTGCGAGCGCCGGGGCATACGTTTCATCGGTCCCACAGCACAAGTCATTCAGCGCATGGGCGACAAGGTGGAAGCGCGACGCGCCATGGTGGACGCCGGCATTCCGGTCACCCCCGGCAGCGACGGCAGCCTGGCCGGCGTGGACGAGGCGCTGGCCTGCGCCGAGGCCGTTGGCTATCCCATCATGCTGAAAGCCACTTCCGGCGGCGGCGGCCGGGGCATCCGCCGCTGCGGCAGCGCCACCGAACTCAAACGGCAATACGACCGGGTGGTGTCGGAGGCCACCAAGGCCTTCGGCAGCGCCGAGGTCTTTATCGAAAAGTGCATCGACCATCCGCGGCACATCGAAGTTCAAGTGCTGGCCGATCACCACGGCCGCGCCATCCATCTGTTCGAGCGAGACTGTTCCATTCAGCGCCGCCATCAAAAACTGCTGGAGATCGCCCCGTCCCCGCAGTTGAACGACGATCAACGCAAGGTGCTGGGGAAGCTGGCCGTGCGCGCCGCCAGGGCAGTGGGCTACCGCAACGCCGGCACGGTCGAGTTTCTGATGGATGCGGAAGACAATTTTTATTTCATGGAAATGAACACCCGCCTGCAGGTGGAACATCCCGTCACCGAGGAAATCACCGGCGTGGACATCGTGCAGGAGCAGATCCGCATTGCCGCGGGCCTCAAACTGCAATACACCCAGCGGGACATCAAGCGGCGCGGCTACGCCATGGAGTTTCGCATCAACGCGGAAGACCCCCGCAACGATTTCCTGCCCAGCTTCGGCCGCATTACCCGTTATTTCGCCCCCGGCGGCCCGGGCGTGCGTACCGACGCCGCCATTTACACCGGCTATGAGCTGCCGCCCCACTACGATTCGCTGTGCGCCAAACTCACCGTCTGGGCGCTGACCTGGGATCAACTGCTGGACCGGGCCGAGCGGGCGCTCAAGGACATGGGGGTGTTCGGCGTCAAGACCACCATCCCCTATCATCTGGAAATTCTGAAATCACCGGAATTCCAGGCCGGCCGTTTCGATACCCGCTTCGTGGAACAACATCCCGAGCTTGCCAATTACTCCATCCGCCGCCACCGGCGGGATCTGGCAGCCGCCATCAGCGCCGCCCTGGCGGCCCACATGGGAACATAAAGACAGCGAAAGGCTTCCTCCATGGCCCCCGTTCAAATCACCGAAACCGTATTGCGCGACGCCCATCAATCCTTGATCGCCACCCGCCTGCGCACCGAGGACATGCTGCCCATTTGTGAAAAACTGGACAAGGTGGGCTTCTGGTCCCTGGAAATGTGGGGCGGCGCCACTTTCGATGCCTGCCTGCGCTTTTTGAAGGAAGACCCCTGGGAGCGTTTGCGCCAACTGCGCGAAGCACTGCCCAACACCCGCTTGCAGATGCTGCTCCGGGGGCAAAACCTGCTGGGCTACCGCCACTATTCCGATGATGTGGTGCAAGCCTTCATCGGCCGGGCCGCGGCCAACGGCATCGACGTGTTCCGCATCTTCGACGCCCTCAACGATGTGCGCAATCTGCGCGTGGCCATCGAAGCGGTGACAGCCGCCGGCAAGCACGCCCAGGGCGCCATCAGCTACACCACCAGCCCGGTGCACGGCGTGCCCCAGTTCGTGGCCATGGCCAGGGAAATGGAACAAATGGGCTGCCACAGCATCGCCATCAAAGACATGGCGGGCCTGCTCACCCCGGCGGTCACGGAAAAACTGGTGTCCGCCCTGCTGGACGCGGTGACCATTCCCGTGCACCTGCATTCCCACGCCACCGCCGGGCTGGCGGACATGTGTCAGCTCAAAGCCGTGGAAGTGGGCTGCCGTCACATCGACACTGCCATTTCCACTTTCGCCGGCGGCACCAGCCACCCACCCACGGAAAGCATGGTGGCGGCGTTCCGCGACACGGGCTGCGACACCGGCTTGGATCTTGCACTGCTGCAAGAAATCGGCATGTATTTCTACGCCGTACGCAAGAAATACGCGCGCTTCGAAAGTGAATTCACCGGGGTGGACACCCGGGTGCAGGTCAACCAGATTCCCGGTGGTATGATTTCCAATCTCGCCAACCAGCTGCGTGAACAAGGCGCCCTGGACCGCATGAATGAGGTGCTGGCGGAAGTGCCGCGGGTGCGGGAAGACTTGGGCTTTCCGCCGCTGGTGACCCCCACTTCGCAAATCGTCGGCACCCAGGCGGTGCTCAACGTGCTCACCGGCAGGCGCTACAAAAACATTACCAATGAAGTGAAGTTTTATCTGCAAGGCCGCTACGGCAGGCCGCCGGGCAAGGTCAACAACATGGTGCGCCAGCAGGCCATCGGCAACGAAGACGTGATTCAGTGCCGCCCCGCTGACTTGCTGAAAAACGAAATGCACACCCTGCAGGACGAAATCGGCGAGCTGGCCAAGAATGAAGAAGACGTGCTCAGCTACGCCATGTTCCCGGAAGTGGGCCGCACTTTCCTGGAAGAGCGGGCGGCGGGCACGCTGACGCCCGAGCCCTTGGAAGCCCCTCCTCAATCCACCCGGGGCAGCGGCGCCGTGCCGGTGGAATTCAACGTCACACTGCACGGCGAAACCTACCACATCAAAGTCACCGGCAGCGGTCACGCCGCCCAGGACCGGCGGCCGTTTTACGTGTCCGTGGACGGCGTGCCGGAAGAAATCATCGTTGAGGCACTGGAAGAACTGGAACCGGGCGCCGAAGCGGACAAGCCCCGTGTAAAGGGCAGCAAACGACCCCGCGCCACGGCGCCGGGCCATGTCACCACCTCCATGCCCGGCACCATCGTGGATGTGTTGGTGAAGGTGGGTGACAGCGTGAAAGAAGGCGATCCCGTTCTGGTCACGGAGGCCATGAAAATGGAGACAGAAGTCCACGCGCCCATCGCCGGCACGGTGAGCGCCGTGCACGTGGAAAAAGGGGACACTGTCAATCCCGACGAGGCTTTGATCGAACTGGAATGAGAAAACTCGTTCTCGCTTCCACTTCGCCTTACCGCAGGGCGCTGTTGGCGCGTCTGCAACTCCCGTTTGAAACGGCCTGCCCCGAGGTGGATGAGACCCCCCTTCCGAGTGAACCCCCGGAGCAACTGGTCGCACGCCTGGCGGAGCTGAAAGCGCGTGCCGTGGCCCCCCGTTTCCCGGATGCCTTGATCATCGGCAGTGACCAGCTCGCGGTACGTGGCGGCAAAACGCTGGGCAAACCGGGCGGCTTTGACGCAGCCAAAGCGCAATTGCTGGCGGCTTCAGGTAAAACGGTGCGCTTCCTGACCGGCCTGTGCCTGCTGGACAGCCCCACCGGGCAGGCTCAGGTGACGGTGGTTCCTTATTCTGTGGTGTTCCGCGCATTGGACGAAGCGCAAATCGAACGCTATCTGCACCGCGAGCAGCCCTATCACTGCGCGGGTGCTTTCAAATCGGAAGGGCTGGGTATTGCCCTGTTCAAGCAAATGGAAGGAACGGACCCCAACGCGCTGGTAGGACTGCCACTCATCAAGCTGATCAGCATGCTGGAGTGCGCCGGGGTCCACGTGCTTTAGCGCAAGCCGGTCTGCTCCACCCCCAGCACTGACGCCACGCCGTCCACCAGGGCCACACCAAACCGCTCCGTAAAACGCTCCAAGGGCGACGGCCGGTGGGTGTAGTCCACAATTTTCTCGGCTTTGATGACGTCCCGTGCCACCTGGCCGGCGCTGCCCAGAGCATCCACCAAACCCAGTTCCAGGCCCTGTTGGCCGGTCCAGAACAAGCCACTGAACAATACCGAGTCGTCCCCTTTCAGGCGCCCCCCCCGCCCCTCTTTGACAACCTTGATGAACTGCCGGTGGATATTGCCCAGCAAGGCTTTGACATGCTCAACCTCGTCATCGCGCAAGGGTGAAAAAGGGTCCAAAAACGCCTTGTCCTCACCCGCGGTGAAGATGCGCCGTTCGATGCCCAGTTTTTTCATCGCCTCGACAAATCCAAAAGTCGACAGACCACTCATGCGCACACCGATGGAACCGACAATGCTGGCTTTGTTGGCATAAATCTGATCGGCAGCGGCGGCAATGTAGTACCCCCCGGAGGCGCACATATCGGTAATCACCGCATAGAGAGGAATATCCGGATGCTGCTCACGCAAACGGCGGATCTCGTCGTTGATATAGCCCGCCTGCACCGGACTGCCGCCGGGACTGTTGATACGCAAAATCACGCCGCGCACGTCTTTGGCGCCAAAGGCCTCGCGCAGGGCGGCAATGACATCATCGGCATTGGCCTCGGCATTGTCAGCGATGGCGCCTTTTATCTCGACCAGAGCCGTGTGTTCGCCGTGAACAATCGCGGCACCGTCCCAATCTGACCCCTGGAAGGAAAAAAACAGGGCGATCAAATAGGCCAGCAGCACAAGTTTGAAAAACACCCCCCAACGGCGGGCGCGGCGCTGCTCTTTCAACGCGGCATAGGCCAGGCCCGTGACCAGTTCCCGTTCCCACCCCGGACCTTGTCCGGCAGATGTCTTCGCCGGCTGCGCCGGCCCTTCCCATGCTGCTCTTTCCTTGTCATCGCTCATTGGCACTCGTCCTCATTTGGGAGACCCTGGTGACTGTAATGCGAAAGAACCCCCCTTCGCGGGGGGCGGCGGCCCGGCCGGGTACTGGCTGCTGCCACCAGCACCAGCCCCTGACCGCAATATCCTCAACTTATTGCACCGCACTGCTGTCTGTGTTGTTCATCGAACCAATGCGCCAGTTCCTGAATGCTGTCCACACAGCACAGGGTATCGGGACCCGCCAAGCGCCCGCGCCCGTGCACGCCGTGACACACCCCCACGAAGGCCGTGCCGGCATTTTGCGCCATCAGGCGATCGTGTTCGGTGTCCCCCACCAGCAGGCAGCGCTTGGCATCCACCCCCAAATCATCCATGATTTCCATCAGCATGTGGGGCTGGGGTTTGGAAAAGCTCTCATCGGCACAGCGGGTCGCATCAAACAGATGACCGCAGGCGAGTTCCCGCAAGGCGCGGTCCAGGCCCCGTCGGCTTTTCCCGGTGGCCACCGCCAGCAAGTAACCGCGCCGGCGCAAATCCGCGAGCAATTCCAGCGCCCCGGCAAAGGGGCGGGCTTCGCCGTGGGGACCGTGTAAATAGTGGTGCCGGTAGGCATCGACAAATATCTGAAGCTTTGTGGTATCTTCAGCAGGATAGAGCGTATCAATCGCCTCACGCAGACCCAAACCGATCACGTCCCGCAGTTTGTCCTCGGCCAGGGCCGGCAAAGCCGCATCATGTGCCGCCGCCCGCAAACACGCCACGATACGTGCGATGGAATCCACCAAAGTGCCATCCCAATCGAACACCAGCAAGTCGAATTTCCTAGCGCTCAACATCTTTCCTCAGATTCTCCAACACGGCCTCAAGTTCCGCCGGCAACGGGGCGGAGACGGTCAGTTTGCCCTCTCCCTCCAGGCGCGGCAGCACCAGCGAGGCCGCATGCAGAAACAGGCGCGAGAGGCCCTGGCCGCGCATCCACCGGTTGAATGCCGCATCACCGTATTTTTCATCTCCCGCCAGCGGATGCCCCAGATGCGCCGCGTGAACCCGGATTTGATGCGTCCGCCCTGTCAAGGGCCGGGCCTCCAGCAAACTTGCACCGGAAAAGTGTTCGACACAGCGAAAACGGGTCCGGGAAGGCTTGCCCTTAGGATCCACCTTCACCAAGCGTTCACCAGACTGAAGAATATTTTTTTTCAAAGGAAGGTTGACAGTGCGCACGCCCCCGGCGCAGCGTCCCGTTCCCAAGGCCAGATAGGTTTTCTGCACGCGGTTGGCCCGGAAAAATTCGTGCAGCACCCGCAAAGCGCTGCGTTTTTTCGCCAGCAGCAAACAGCCGGAGGTTTCCCGGTCCAGCCGGTGCACCAGTTCCAGATGCGGGGCATCCGGCCGACAGGCACGCAACACCTCGATGACACCAAAACTGAGGCCACTGCCGCCATGCACAGCCAGATGAGCGGGTTTGTTGATAACCATAAGGCCTTGATCTTCATGGAGGATAGATGCTTCCAGGGTCTCCCTCAAGCCCCGCCCTGCTTGTCTTTGATGGGGTTCGCGCTTCGCCGCGGCGACAGGGGGAACCCGCACCAGATCGTCGAATTGCAGACGGTAGGGCGGCTTGACGCGACGCCTGTTCACCCGCACCTCGCCCCGCCGCAACAGGCGGTAAACGTGGCTTTTGGGCACGCCTTTGAGGAGCCCCAGCAAAAAATTATCCACCCGCTGCCCCGCCCGCTCCGCATCGACCCGGACATGGCGGACTTCTTTTTGTGATTCGGAGCGCTGTTTCATTTCGTTGGGATTTCAAACGATGTTTAATTGCCGATAGCGTATAAGATTGATATATTTGGAAGATTAGGGACAGCGAACGTAATGACAGGGCAACACCCCGCCCCCGCAGCCCAACCGGCCACTGACGCGGTTCGGCGTGCCCCATGCCGCTTTCCTTTTTTGAAAACGCCCGCCAGCAACTTGCAAAAGGGACGGGCGATTATACCGGCCATAACGCAAAACCGGCAGGATTTTGCCCCGTCGCATTTGCGGCAAATCATTGGCCGAGACGTCGATACCACCGCGCGGTACGTACCCGCCACCAGCACAAGCACAAGGCCCAACACTGGCAGGGCGAATCAGGTACGGCCCCGTCGCGGTGGATATGAATCCTGGAAACAACCGTGTGGTGAATCTGTCACCCACGGGCTTTCCGCGAATTACCCCCATCTCGTTTTGATGGGACTGTGTAGCCATTTAATGACGGCGCCCGTGCCCATGGCATGAGGCCGCCCCGGCTTGGCGCGGTATTCAGCGTGATGTGAAAAACGAGCGACCCCAGCGCCTCAGGAGCCCGGCAGCAACGGGCGGGTGCGGCCCCAGGCGAGGGCGAGGTTTCGCTAGGTTTTCTCTGACCACAGCGCAATACCCGATAGCGGTGCAAGCAAACGTCGCCGGAGTCGGAGGCCCCGCCCTGGGTGAACCCCAGGGCGCCGCGAGAGAACAATTTATATGAAGAGGATGCTGATTAACGCCACCCAGCCGGAAGAGCTGCGGGTGGCGCTGGTGGATGGCCAATATTTATACGACCTGGACATCGAAACCCCCTCACGGGAACAGAAAAAAGCCAATATCTACAAGGGCAAGATCACCCGCATCGAGCCCAGCCTGGAAGCCGCGTTTGTGGACTACGGCGCCGAGCGGCACGGCTTCCTGCCGCTGAAAGACATCGCCCCCAGCAATTTTCGCGTACCGCCGGAGAAGCTGGAAGGGCGCGTCCATATCAAAGACGTGCTGCGCGAGGGCCAGGAATTGGTCGTTCAGGTGGACAAAGAAGAACGCGGTACCAAAGGTGCGGCACTCACCACCTTCATCAGCCTCGCCGGCCGCTACTTGGTGCTCATGCCCAACAACCCCCGCGCCGGCGGCGTATCCCGCCGGATCGAAGGCGAGGAGCGCAGTGAGCTGCGTGAAATCATGGCGGGGCTCACGGTGCCCGAAGGCATGGGCGTGATCGCCCGCACCGCCGGCGTCGGGCGCAGCCAGGAAGAATTGCAGTGGGATCTGGACTATCTGCTGCGCCTTTGGGATTCCATCGCCAAAGCCGCCGCGGAAAAACCCGCCCCTTTCCTGGTGTATCAGGAAAGCAACGTCATCATTCGCGCCATGCGCGACTATCTGCGCCAGGACGTGGGTGAAATCCTGATCGACGACGAAGAGGTCTATCATCAGGCCTGCGAATTCGTGCAGCAGGTCATGCCCACCTATTTGAGCCGCATCAAACGCTACAGCGACCACACGCCGCTGTTCAGCCGCTACCAGATCGAAAGCCAGATCGAGGCCGCCTTCCGTCACGAAGTGCGCCTGCCCTCCGGGGGCGCCATCGTCATCGACCATACGGAGGCTCTGGTGTCCATCGACGTCAACTCGGGTCGCGCCACCAAGGGCGGCGACATCGAGGAAACGGCGCTCAACACCAATTTGGAAGCGTCCGATGAAATCGCCCGCCAGCTGCGTCTGCGGGACATCGGCGGCCTGATCGTCATAGATTTCATCGACATGACCCCAAGCCGCCACCAGCGGGAAGTGGAAAACCGGCTGCGGGACGCCCTGAAAGCCGACCGGGCGCGGGTGCAGATAGGCCGCATTTCGCGCTTCGGCCTGCTGGAAATGTCGCGCCAGCGGCTCCGGCCCTCGCTGGGCGAATACAGCCAGATCGTGTGCCCGCGCTGCCAGGGGCAGGGGCGCATCCGCACCGTCGAGTCCCTGGCCCTGTCCATCCTCCGGCTGATCGAAGAAGAAGCCATGAAGGAGAGTACGGGCCGGATCATCGCCCAGCTGCCGGTGGAAGTGGCCACCTTCCTGCTGAATGAAAAGCGGGACACCGTGCGCGCCATCGAAGAACGGCAGAACACCGTCATCATTTTGGTGCCGAATACTTCATTCCACACCCCCCAGTACGAAGTGAAGCGTCTGCGACGCGAGGATATCGCTGACGGTTCCGAAACAGAGACGGAGGCGCTCAGCTACCAAACCGCCGATCAGCCGGAAGCCGTAGAAGCCTCCTGGATGACAGCCGAAAAAGCCACTGTTGAAAAACCCGCTGTCAAGAGTGTGGCGCCCGCCACACCGGCTCCCCCTCCCCGGCCGGCGGCCAGCGCTCCTGCCGAAGGCGGACTTATCAAGCGCATGTGGTCCTCCCTGTTCGGCGCCTCCAAAGAAGAGGGGCAGGCGACCGAATCCGCGCAGCGGGCGCAAACCCCGCGGCGGCGGCCCACCGACAGCTCTCGTCGCCGGAGCGAAAGCGGCCGAGGCCGGGGAAAATCCGGAATGGGACAACGGCGGGGCCCGCAGTCCCGCCGTCGTTCCAGTGCCAACGGTTCCCGGCGGGGGGAAAGCGCAGCGCCGGAAACGAGCGCTGGCACCGCCCCGGAAGCGGGAGCGGCGGTGCCGTCACAGGATAAAAAAGATG
>DRLM01000153.1 GCA_011375345.1 Gammaproteobacteria bacterium | reverse complement strand
TTGCCTTCAGCTTCCTCCAGATCCCACCTCGCGATGGGCACCTTTGCCGTTCGGCTAACCGTTCCCCTTGCCGGGCCGGTAGGGGACTTGCACCCCCAAGTCATCCCCTCGCCACCACAGCTCGGGAAATAGCGCCAGTCACGGCACTACGCGCCATGCCTGGCGCACCACCAACAAAAAAGGCCGGCACCATTGCCGGCCTTTTTTCATGCCAATCACTCATGTCTGATTCAAACGCTCTCCGCCGGCAACATCACCATGCCCGGCGCCGCCGGCAGGGCAGAGCTGCCTTCTTTGGCGGGCGTGCTGGATTTTGAGGGCGGGGGCAGGCTGCCCTGGCCGCCGCCCGGCAGCAGGGTGAGCGCCTGGCGGTAGTACTCGATGGCGGCACCTTGCTCGTTGAGGTGTTCCAACAAGGTCCCCAGTTCGCGGTAAGCTTCCGGCAGGGGCCTCACCCGCAGGCTTTCTTCCAGGTAGCGGCGGGCATCCTGCCAGCGTTTGTCACGTATGCACAAACGACCCAGGGTCAGCAGCAAAACAGCGTTGTTGGGCTGGTGACGCAGCCAGCCCTGGGCGCGGCCGATCTGCAGGGTGACATCGCCACAATCCAGCAGGCCGTAGAGGTACACCAGGGAATCGTTCCAACTGCGGCGGATGGCATCGGCCAATATGCCTTCCAGTTCGAAATCGCCGTCCGCACCCAGGGCGATCATGAAACGCGCATATTCGAACACCACGTCATCCCGGCGGCGCTGGGCCTTGGGCATTTTCTGCCACAAGCGGCGCATGGCCTCCACATCGTCGCGTTCCGCATAGCGGCTGAACAAGGCTTGATAGGCATCACGGCGCAGCTCATTGGCCCGCTCCACGGTGGTGACCCGGAGCTGTTCCAGGTCAGTGGAGATGTCGAGTAAACGCTCCCAGTCCTTCATTTCCAGGGCCAGCTCCATCATCATTTTGAGCACGGCCACGTGCTTGGGGTTGGCGATGCGCAGATTGGACAGCGTGGTCATGGCCTGCTGCAGCTGGCCCTGATCCCGTTGCAGCTCGGCCTGGGTCATGCGCACCGCCAGTTCGTTGCCGGGGTTGGCTTTGTAGGCCATGCGCAGATAGTAGTCGCGCTTGGACAAATCACCCATACCCTGGGCCGCGCGGGCCGCGGCCAGATAGTTAACCTGCGGGTTTTCGGCGAACTTCACATGCTTGATCAAAGCATTTTCCGCCTCCGCCCAACGGCCGGCGGCCAGGGCGGTCAGGCCTTGGGAGAGGGAGGCTTCGGCCTTGCGGATGCGGCGTTTGCGCCGCCAGCCGCCCAGATAGCGGGGCAGATGCCAGGTGCCATCCAGCAAACGAATGGCGTAGTGGGTAACGCCAAAACCGATTATCAACGCCCCGACCAGGAACACAAAACTGGTTTCCACAGTCCAGTCCCGGTAGCTGATCAGGACATAACCCACATCGTCCTGGGTATACAGCGCCACCAGTACGGCGGCGATCAACACGACCAATACGGAGATCAGCAATTTCATAGCCCCATGCCCCCTTTATGAATGACCCGCGCCACGACCACCGTGCTCCGCCAACCACGTGGACATGGCGTTGAGCGGGCCGGAGAGATCCGGCAAGTCCGGTTGTAGATCAACTTGTGCAATGCTGTCCAGTTTGGCCAGCGCTCTTTGCGTGGCGGGCGCCTGTTTGTCGAAATAGGTGGTGATCCAGTCGCGCGCCGTTTTTATGCTGTCGGAAAAGGCCTGCTGGTCCTTCTGCAAAACCGCCAGCCGCGCCGCTTCCAGTTTCAGATGCAGATTGAGCCGCAAGAACTCACGGGCGGCGGGCGGGGTGAAAGGTGCGCCGAGCTGGTCGCGCTTTTTCACCACCACCCACTCCTTCACCTCGTCCCACATGGTGCTGAGAGCCGTCCGCCAGTCTTCCGCCGGCGGGGGCACGGCAGCCTGGTCGCTATCCTCCTGGGGAAAGGGCATGCCGGCGACACTCATGCTCAAGCTTCCCAGGGCGGCCGCAGTGCCGGCGATATCGGGCCGGCTGAGCCCGGCCAGGCTGGCCAGGCTGGCCTTGACGGCGGACCGCACGGCATCCAGGGAGGCATCAGGCACCCCCGCAAGACGGTCTGCGGCGCGCTCCAGGGCAGCCTTGGCCACGGCCACGTCGCCGTCCAGGCGTAAATGATCGTCGGCACTGCGAATCAGATAGGCCGCTTCCGACGCCACCCAGTTCCGCACATTGCGGTTCAATTCCGCCTTGGTTGCATCCAGTTTGCCCGACAATTCCGTCTGCTGCGCCCGCGCCGCCGCCAGGGCCTGATCCAGGGATGCCAACGCGCTTTTCAGACCTGACAGCTGCTGTTCCAGGGCGGGCACCTGCTCCTGCAGGGCGCGCAGATCCGACCCCAGGCTGTCAATACGGCCCTTCAGCGGACCCACTTCGCCCTTGGCCTGGCCCAGTTGCTGTTCCAACGCGCCGAGCTGATCGCGCAGGCCGCTCACGGTGCCGCTGGCCGCGGCAACGTTGTCATCCAGCTCAGAAAGATGGGCCGCCAGAGCTTTGAGCCGGTCGGCAAAGGTGTTTTTCACCGTCTCGTCCAGCGCATTGACCCGGCCGTTCACCGCGTTCAGTTCACCGGAGAGACGGCTCAGACGTGTATTGACACTGTCCAGCTGGGCGCTCACGCTGCCCACCCGTTTTTCCACCCCGCCCAGCCGGGATCCCAGTTCCTGCCGGGCGGTGGCCACGGCTTGAGACGCGCTTTGGGCAGCCTCCGCGGCGCTCTTGGCCGTGCTGGAGGCCGACGCGGCTTCCTGCCCCCGCTGGTCCAGCTGTTGTTGGAGTTCGCCGGTTTGCTGCCACAGCAGGTAGGCCGCGCCGCCCACACCCAGAATCAGCAAAAACAACAGGAAGCTGAAACCGCCGCCAGCGCCGGAACGCTGCTCCGGCTCCCGGTCGCGGTCTGGCGCCTCGGGTTCCCCACCTGGTGGCGGTTCTTCCGGCCCGCTTGTTTCCCCGGCCTTCTGCACCACGGTGTCCCCCACGTCGATCACCGGTTTTTCTTCCACCGCCGCCGCTGAAGCCTCGGCCTGCTGCCCGGGTCCAACCCGTTCCACTTCCCCTTCCTGCGGGGGCTGGCCCTCCCACTCCGGTTTGTCTTGAGGTTCCTTGTCGCTCATCCGTCACACCCCATTTATGCGTTATGCCCCCGCGCACAGCGCCAAGCGACGACCGCCTCCACGATCGCCCGGTCGCTGGCCTCTCTCGCCACCAGCGGCACAGGGCCGAAACCCAGGGCTTGCGCCCGGGCAGCCGTGCGCTCGCTGATGAGTACTAACTGTCTGTCCCGCAACCATTTTTGCAATTTATCCCCGGCCATGGACCACAAATTGGCCAGGCCCTCGCTGCTGGTGACAACGATGGCGTCAATTGATGTCCGAACTTGGGCCGGCAACGCGGCCGCCAAAGAGGTGGATGGACAGGCCCGCCGATAAACCTCGGCGTATTCGACGTGTGCGCCGCGAGCGCGCAGTGTATCTGCCAACAGCTCACGGCCCCCCTCCCCTCTGATGATCAGTATGCGCCGTCCCTCAAGCGAATGCAGCGACGCGGCGGCGAGCAAAGACTCGCTGTTATAGGGTGGTGCCGCTTCGATGTCCACCGCCACACCCTGCCTTTCCAGGGCCTCAGCCGTGGCGCGCCCCACCGCGGCTACGCGCGTTCCGTCCGGCAGCCCCCCCTCTTTTGTCAACACGTCCAGACCGCAGGTCACGGCGTTGCGGCTGATGAAAACAAGCGTGTCAAATGTTCCCAAGCGCCCGGCTATGTCTTCCACAGCCTGGGGATCACGCGGCCCTTTTATTTCCAGCACCGGAACCGGGTGCGCCGTGCCGCCCTGCTGTTCAATCAGCGCGCACAGCTCGCGCGCTTGACGGGCCGGCCGCGTCACCACGATATGCACGCCTTCCAGCGTCCCCTCCCTTACCACTCCGGCGCTGCGTCGGGACTTTAGCACTTTGGCGCCTAACTTTACTATTTATGTTGCCATTTGGCGACTGTGTCAGCCGCCGGCGGCATAGACTTCTTTCAAAATCACGTCTGCGCCCTGGGCCAGCAGGTCGTCGGCCAGGGTCTCGCCCATGTGCCGGGCCTCGGCCCGGGCAGCGCGGATCTCGCCCCGGATGACCCGGCTGCCATCGGGCCGCCCCACCAGACCGTCCAGCCTGAGTTCATCGCCGCTCAAACAGGCGTGACCGGCAATGGGTACCTGGCAGCCACCTTCCAGACGCCGGTTGAAAGCCCGCTCTGCCACCACACAAACGTGGGTGTCGGGGTGGTCCAGCACGCTGATGAGTTCATTCACGTCCGCATCGTCACTGCGGCACTCCAGCCCCAGGGCGCCCTGACCGATGGCGGGAATGCTGAGCTGCACCGGCAGGTATTCGCTGATGCGTTCGCCGAAACCCAGGCGCAGCAGCCCCGAGGCGGCCAGAATGATGGCGTCATAGTCGCCCTGCTCCAGCTTGGCCAGCCGGGTATTGACGTTGCCGCGCAAATTCAAGATCGTGAGATCCGGCCGCTGGGCCTTGAGCTGGCACTGGCGGCGCAGGGAGGAGGTGCCCACCCGCGCCCCCTGAGGCAGGTCGGCCAAACGCCCGTAGCGCTGGGATACAAAGGCGTCGCGCGGGTCTTCCCGCTCACACACCACGGCCAGATGCAAACCGTCCGGCAGTTCCACCGGCACGTCTTTCATGGAATGCACGGCGATGTCGGCCTCCCCGTTCAACATGCCGGTTTCCAGCTCTTTCACAAACAAACCCTTGCCACCCACTTTGGCCAGGGGACTGTCGAGGATTTTGTCGCCCCGGGTGGTCATGGGCAGCAGCTCAACCTTCAAGCCGGGATGGGCGGCTTCCAGCCGCGCGGCGATGTGTTCAGCCTGCCACAGGGCCAGCGGGCTTTTGCGCGTGGCAATACGTAGTTTTTGTCGCTGCATGTTGCGGTCGCCAGGAAATTGAGCCGCTAATCCTACGGCGAACGAGGGCCGGGACGCAAACCCCGGCGCGAGTTGCTATACTCGCGGCCCCTTTATGGAAGCGCAAGAGACGACGATGGCCAAGGGTGATGAAAAAAAGCTGTGGGGCGGGAGGTTCAGCGAGGCGACGGATCAATTTGTGGAAGCCTTCACCGCCTCGGTGCAGTTCGACCGGCGCCTGTACCGCCACGACATTGCCGGCTCCATCGCCCACGCCCGCATGCTGGCCAAAGTGGGCGTGCTGACGGCGGAGGAGGGCGAGACGCTGGTGGCGGGGCTGAATGCCGTGCTGGCAGACATCGAAGCGGGTCGTTTCGATTGGGCCGTTGCGCTGGAAGATGTGCACATGAACATCGAGGCCCGCCTCACCGAACGTTTGGGCGCGCTGGGCAAAAAACTGCACACCGGCCGTTCCCGCAACGACCAGGTGGCCACGGACATCCGGCTTTATCTGCGGGAAGAGCTGGACCACATCGACGCCGAACTGAAACGCCTGCAAAGCGCACTGGTGGATCTGGCCGAGCGGGAAGCGGCCACCATCATGCCCGGCTTCACCCATCTGCAGACCGCCCAGCCGGTCACCTTCGGCCATCACCTGCTGGCTTGGTTCGAAATGCTGGCGCGCGACCGGGAGCGCTTTTCCGACTGCCGCCGCCGGGTGAACGTGATGCCCCTGGGCGCCGCCGCTCTGGCGGGCACCAGCTTCCCCATCGACCGGGCTTACGCGGCGGAGCTGCTGGGTTTTGACGCCTGCACCGAAAACTCACTGGATGCCGTCAGCGACCGGGATTTTGCCATCGAATTTTGCGCCGCGGGTGCGCTGCTCATGACTCACCTGTCGCGCTTTTCCGAGGAACTGGTGCTGTGGGCCTCGGCCCAGTTCGATTTCATCGAGCTGCCGGACCGTTTCTGCACCGGCTCCAGCATCATGCCCCAAAAGAAAAACCCGGACGTGCCCGAACTGGTGCGGGGCAAAAGCGGGCGGGTATACGGCCACCTCACCGCCCTACTCACCTTGATGAAAAGCCAACCGCTCGCTTACAACAAGGACAATCAGGAAGACAAAGAGCCCCTGTTCGACGCCGTGGACACGGTGCGCGGCTGCCTGCGGGCGTATGCCGACATGGTCCCGGCCATCACGCCGAAGCGGGACAATATGCGCCGTGCCGCCGAGCGGGGATACGCCACGGCCACCGATCTGGCCGATTATCTCGTCCGCAAGGGCCTGCCCTTCCGCGATGCCCATGAAGTGGTGGGGCAGGCAGTGCAGGCGGCCATCGCCCGGCAGAAAGAATTGGGGGCGCTCACACTGGAGGAGCTGCGGCAGTTTTCGGACATTATCGGGGACGATGTGTTCGCCGTGCTCACGCTGGACGGCTCCGTCGCCGCCCGCGACCACCTGGGTGGCACGGCGCCCGCCCAGGTGAAAGCCGCCGCGGCGCGGGCGCGCTCGCGATTGTAGCCTCAGGCACCGTCCAGAGCTTCCCGCCCGCGGCGCAGCAGGCGGGCACGGTCGTCACCCTGTTCCCAGGCCACCACGCCGAAGCGGGCGGTCACCGCCACCGCCTGTCCGCCTTCCGCCGTCAGCCCCAGGGCGGCGATCCGGGTCTTCAGCTTGTTGACCAGCTTGTGGGCGGCCTCTTCATTGGTTTCCGGCAGGACCAGCAAAAACTCGTCCTGATCAAAGCGCCCCACCAGGTCGGCCCAGCGCATCTGGTCTTTGAGCATGCGCCCCAGCGCCAGCATGGTGCGGTCCACCTGGGCGGAACCGTGACGCGCGCCGATGTCCGGCAGATTGTCGATGCGCAGGCGGATCAAAGACAGGGGATTATGGTAGCGGCGGCTGCGCGACACCAGCGGCTCCAAGCCTTCCAACAAGGCCTGGCGGTTGGGCAGGCTGGTGACGGGATCACGGGTGTTGCGCCGTGCCAGTTCATCGTTGAGCCGGTCGCACTCTTCCACCAGGCTCTGCAGATCGGTGACATCAGCGTAAAAGTGCACCGAATGGGCATCCCCGTCGCGGCCGGCGACCTCCTGTCGCCAAGCTTGCAGCCAGCGCGCCTCCCGTCCGGCTTCGGACGGCAGGTGCATGCTCTCCTCCGGTTCGAACAGCACGCTGCGGTAAAGGGGATCCACACCCTCCTGCTGCTGTCCCAGCAAGGATTCGGCAGCGCCGCCAAACATGGTCTCAGCGGTGCGGTTGATCCAGATGATGCGTTGTGCTTTGTCAAGTATCAGCACGCCCAGCGGCGCGTTCTCCAACGCAGATGCAATGAGCGACGAATCAAGTTGTTGCGCCATGGCCTCCCTCCCTAATGCAACATCAAGGGTATATCAGAAACATCGAGGGAGGAGCAAGGGTAGATTGGACGGACCAAGACGTTACAATGGCGCAGGGCGCGGCGCGCAGGGCGCCGCCACCGCATACTTAACGGCAACCGCCGAGAAAGGCCGGGCACCATGAGCGAAGGAAAACAGGCAGTACAAGTCGGCGCACCGGACCCGGAACACCGGAACTCGCCCATCGTTGAAGACACCGATGAAGACTTTGAAGTGGCCGGCATGGCCTTGACGGAGGACGCGGTGTGCTATTTCAACAGTCACGCCTACCGACACGGCGACTACGTCTGCAGCGGCTCAGAGCTGCTGCACTGCCGCAAAGGCACCTGGGTGCGCGTGGGGTCCTGTGACCCCGACAACCCCTGACCACCCCGCCGCGGCGGGCGCCTTCCCGGCGGCCGGTGAATGAAGGCGCTGCTTGAATCCCTGCTGTTCCCCCCCGGCTTGTGGCTGCTGGTGGGGGCATGGGGGCTGGTGCTGTGGCAGCGCCGGCGGGCCGCCCTGGCCCTGCTGCTTCTGGCCCTGGTGGGCGCGTATCTCAGCAGCCTGCCCATCACCGCCTACCTGCTGCTGGACGGCCTGCAATCCTATCCCGCCCTGGCGCCCGACACCCTCCCCCGGCGGGGCACGGAGGCAGTGGTGGTGCTGGCCGCGGGTCGCCTGTACGACGCGCCCGAATACGGTGGCGATACCGTCTCCGGGCTGACCCTGGAACGGCTGCGCTATGGCGTGCGCCTCAGCCGCCGCAGCGGTTTGCCGCTGGTGGTGGTGGGAGGCCAGCCGGAGTCGCGGGAGCTGGCGCTGGCGACCCTGATGGCGGAAGCGGCCCGGGATGACTTTATGCTGCCGCCCCTGGCGCTGGAAACACGCAGCCGCAGCACCTGGGAAAATGCGGCGTTCACCGCCGCGCTGCTGGCCAGGCATGGCATCCGCCAAACGTATCTGGTGACCCACGCCTGGCACATGCCCCGGGCCATGCTGGCCTTCCGCGCCGCCGCACCGGCGATCACGGTCCTGCCGGCGCCCACGGGTTTTGTGGTACCCAACAACCGTCTGTGGATGAACGGGCTGCCCAGCCCTCGCGCGCTGTACCGGGTTCACCTGGCGTTCCATGAATATCTGGGGCTGCTGTATTACCGGCTTAAATCCACATTTTAGTTGTGGTTACCTGACCAAGACCGCGGGTTGACCTCAGCCTGTCCGCGTGCCAACCTCAATTAAGGTCGCCATTACACAAGCCAAGCGCGACCCTTTTCTTTACCACGTATCATTGCCCTGAGGGAGCTTGCCTATGTACGGAGTGCGTCACGACATTGCGCGGGACTTTCCCGAGCATCAGTCCCGGATCGAACAACTCAAAACCCGCGACCCGGCTTTCGCCCGGCTGCTGGCGGAATACGACGAAACCGACAAGCGCATTTACGGCCTGGAGCAACAGCGCATGCCGGTCACCGACAGTTATTTTTCCGGACTGAAGCGCCACCGCGCGCACTTGAAGGACCGCTTATACGCTCATCTGCAACTCGCAACAGCCTGATTGACGCCACCGGCGCGCCCCGGTATCGGGGCGCGCCCAACAGGATGTCAAAGAACAGCGTTTTTCAACCACCTGCTCACGCTTCACACCAAAGCGGCTTCCAGTTCCGCAAAGGTCTGCGCCTTGCACGCCGACACAATGCCTATACCCAACTGCCGCCCGATCTGGGTGGCCGAGAATATGCCGCGGACAGCGTCCCCCCCGGCGCGCCGCTCCACCACCAGGGCGTGTTGCCGGGCCGCTGTGGTGAGGGTTTCCACGATATCCCCCACCCGGGCCCGGGCCACATCCTCGTACTCCAGCACCTCCAGCCGTTCCCACGGGGTCATGATGTCCGCCACGCGGATGTCGGTGAAGGTGCCACCGAAACGCTGCAGATGCTGGATGGGCCGTTCGCCCATCACATCGCTGGCGGTGAGCAAGCCGATGATGTACTCGTCGTCGTCGAGGACCAACAACAGGCGCACACCATTGACCATCATGTGCTGGTTGGCGGCATCGATACCGGCGTGGGCGGGTATGGACACGGCCCGCACCCGCTCCAAATCAGTCATCACCTCCAGGGCCGGCGCATCGGGCGACACCTTCGCCTCAGGATGGTGAGGCGGGCGGCAATGACGGACATGGGGGCCCAGGGAAGAATGAGGCAGGGCTGAATATTTCTGAGTCATGGGCACACCTCCTTGCAAGGAGTCAGGACGGTCGCTGGACTATTATAATTAAATAGTCAGTTTTTCCCGGTCTCCACTTACAGGGCACCACACACAGGGGATACGATGGGAGACGGACCGTGGGCCTGGGCGAACTCCGATGCGCCCCCTGCCGGGGCGGCATTACGCCGCTCCGGCGGGAACCAGACGCCGCAGCGGGCCCGAACCCGGCTAGTGGCCGGCCGCACCGACGTCCTTGGCGCAGCGAAACCCGATATCGGCATAGGCGGCACCCGGGCGCATGTTCAAACGGTAGGCGCTGCGATAGAACTGGGGAATCGCGTAGTGGCCCACACCACCCCAGCCACCGCCCCGCAAGACCTTGTACTGGGTGCCGAAAGCCTCGCTCTGCGCATCTCCGCCGGGGTAGGCCTGGTACCAGTCCCGCACCCATTCCATGACATTGCCCGCCATGTCCATCACGCCGTAGGGCGAGGCCCCCCGGGGATAGGAGCCCACCGGGGCCGGGCCGAATTCCCAGTCTTCCCCGCCGTTGGCATTCAGACGCGAGCGGTCCCACTGGTCACCCCAGGGGTATTCCCGGCCATCCGGTCCGCGGGCCGCCTTTTCCCATTCTGCCTCTGTGGGCAGGCGCTTGCCGGCCCAGCGGCAGTAGTCATTGGCGTTGAACCAGTTGACACCGGTCACGGGCAGCTTGTCCCGCCGCCGCTGCTGGGCGTTGATGGCTGCCAGCAGGGCTTTTTCATCCATGGCCTCCACGTTGGCGTCCAAACGGAAGATTTCATCGCCCAGGCGGCGCAGGGTCGCCAGGTCAGCCACCGCCAGCACCTCCGGGCTCAGAAGATAGCCGTTGTTTTTCCACTCTTCAGGCACCCAGTAATTGTTGGCAATGACGAACTCCCGGTACTCGGCGTTGGTCACCTCGAACTTGTCCAGCCAAAAGGCGGGGAGCGCCAGCTGCCGCCGGGGGTGTTCGTCGCTGTACCAGGGTTTGACACTGCCGTATTCCTTGGCCTTGTTCTCGCTGTCCACCTTGTCGCTGCCCATGACAAAGGAACCGGCGGGAATCATCACCATTTCACCCGCAGCCGCGGCGGCCAAGCCCCACCACAGCACCGCCAGCAGGCCCAGTTTTATCCCGCCCTCACTCGGATTTCGCAAATTCCACCCCCGTGATCATCCTCTTCAGACCCTCGGACCGACAGTCAGCCCCTTCTCCCGCGCCACCCCCGCAGCGCCGCACCCCCGGACGGATCCCGGCCCCTTCCCGCGTCTCAAGCTATTGTTATGATTTCTTAACAAATATTTTTCCCCAGGATAACGCAACGCCCTCGACTATGGCCATAACAGGCGTATACTTTCAGCGTGCGGGGCATGCAGGAGCGCCGGGTCGGTCTTGCTGCGGTTACATAAATACAAGTCAAGCCGGAGCGCTTGGCCCAATAATGCAAAGGGTAGACGGCCATGACCCCCATCGGTCAAATCCTCAGCGACAACATTCGCCTGCTGAGAACCAAAGCCACCAGGCACGCGGTCTACGGCGCCGTGATCGCCATCGCCGCCGTGGTCACCGGCACCTTGCTGGCGGCCTTCGTCAGCGACGGCGTCATCACTGTGGACGGGATTGTCACCGCGCAACGCAGCAACGCCGCCCTGTGGTTTTTGGACCTCATGCCTTTCGCATTTGCCTTCTGGGGCCAGTACGTCAGCACGGTGATGGCTTACGAAGCCGGGGTGATGGTGGCTGACCAGACCCAGGATCTGCGCAACCGCACCGCCATACTCGAATATCAAAGCCGCCACAACGCCACCCACGATGCGCTGACGGCCCTGCCCAACCGGGTGTTGCTGGTGGACAGACTGGAGCAGTCCCTGTCCAACGCCCGGCGGGAAAAGCACCAGGTGGCCGTGCTGGTGGTCAATCTGGACCGCTTCAAAGACGTCAACGAATCCCTGGGCAACTACCAGGGTGACCGCCTGCTCAAGCAGGTGGCGGGCCGTCTCAAGCAGGTGATGCGGGCCTCCGACACCCTGGCCCGCTTGGGCGGCGACGAATTCGCCCTGATCCTGCACCAGGTGGCCGGCCTGGATGACGTGCGCCTGGTGGTGAAGAAAATCCGCAAAACCCTGGGCAACCCCTATGTGCTGGAAAATCACCGGGTGCTGGTGCGCGCCAGCATCGGGGGGGCGCTGTTCCCGGAGCACGGCGATGACCCCGACGCCCTGTTGCACAAAAGCGATGTGGCCATGTATGTGGCCAAACAGGAACAATCCGGCTTCGTGCTGTATTCACCCAGCCTGGATCTGCAAAGCCCGCGGCGCCAGGCACTGGTCAGCGATTTGCGCGATGCCATCAAAAACAATGAACTCAGCCTGCGCTACCAGCCCATGGTGGCCAGCCCCTCCTATGAAGTCATCGACGTGGAAGCCCTGGTGCGCTGGGAACACCCGCAACATGGCACCCTCACCCCGGAACATTTCATCCCCCTGGCGGAACGCACCGGCCTGATTCATCCCCTGACCTTGTGGGTAATCGAACATGCCCTCCAGCAACAGGCGGAGTGGCGCAGCATCGGCCTGGAAGTGGGCATGGCGGTCAACATCTCCGCCCAGACCCTGCTGGACCCGGAGTTCGTTGAGCAGGTCACCGCCCTGCTGGAATCCAACCGGGTGCCCCCGGACCGCCTCACCTTGGAAGTCACCGAATCCAGCATCATGTTTGATCAGGAGCTGGCGCTGCATATTCTCGGCCAGTTCGCCGAAATGGGGGTGCGCATTGCCATCGACGACTTTGGCACCGGCTACTCCTCCCTGGCCTATTTGAAAAAGCTGCCGGTGAGCCAGCTCAAGATCGACCGCAGCTTCGTGCTGGACATGGCCAACAATGACAACGATGCCGTCATTGTCCACGCCACCATCGACCTGGCGCACAATCTGGGCTTGAAGGTGATTGCGGAAGGGGTGGAAAACGCCGAAGCCCTGGGCCGTCTCACCCAGCTGGGCTGCGACATCATCCAGGGCTACCACATCAACTACCCCATCCGGGGAGACAGCTTCCCCGCCTGGTTCTACGGGCCTTACTGGCATAACGCGCGAAGCACCACCACCCCGGCGGCCTCGGCCGGCTGAGTTCGCGGGCAGCGCCCTCAGCCCACCGGCTGGTCGGGAAAAGCCAGCTCGTGGCGGTTGCGCCACTGCGGCCCGACATAATTCACAATGATGGATTTGCGCACCCCGTGAATGGGGCGTTTCTCAAAGCCGTGCCAGGTGTTGCCGGCGGGAACGAAAATCATGCCCTTGCGGAAACCAAAGGGCGCCACACCGGCATGGGTCCCGGCATCGCGGTAAATGTCGGTGCCCCAGCTCTCACTGCCCGCGT
Organism: Gammaproteobacteria bacterium; assembly: GCA_011375345.1. Lineage (NCBI taxonomy): Bacteria > Pseudomonadati > Pseudomonadota > Gammaproteobacteria > Gammaproteobacteria bacterium. The sequence continues at coordinate 7,573 of DRLM01000153.1, read as the reverse complement.
CGTCCGACAGATAAATCAACATGGTGAATTTCTTCACCCCGATGTCGGTGTGGGGCGCGAGCCAGAAGCCGTCGGTATCCTGGCAATATTCGATCCTGAGCGAGGTTCCCCCCAAACGGGTATCGCAATGGTCTTCAATGGCCGCCACCATCCCAGGATCCTGAAACGCCCGGGCCACCGCCTCCATCACGGGATACTGCGCCCGGCCGGCGACAGAGAAATACACCCGGCTGTCGTTGTGGGTCTCGCGCTTGCCCCGGGTGTCAGCGATACGGGCAACGGGAATGGGCAGCGCGGCAATGGCCCGCCCCACCTCATCCGGGAGGCAGTCCGTCAGCAGCCAGTGGCGGTAGGGATCCTCATGCCGGGCACTGCCGGCCAGACTGCGCAAAAAAACGTGTTTAACCGAATCGGCGTTCAACATGTCACCTGGGGGTAGAAAACGACAGCGGACAGGCGCATGGTACGTCCCGCCCCCGCTTACTGCAACAGCATTACAAACGGTAACCGAAAGCGTGCAGGAACTGCTCCTCAAATTCCTCCCGCGTGAAACGGTAGTTTTGAGTGCCGTGACGGGCAATTTTCAGCGCCCCCATGAGGGCGGCGACACGGCTGGTGGTCTCCCAGTCCAGCTCCCGGCTCAAGCCATAGAGCAAGCCGGCGCGAAAGGCATCGCCGCAGCCGGTGGGGTCGGCAAGCTGCGCCGCAGGCGCCGCGGGAATGTCGAGACGGCGGTTTTTCAAATATACGTGGACCCCCTTGGCACCCTGCGTCACCAGGTAAGCCTCCACCCGTGCGGCAATGTCATGGGGTGAGAGGCCGGTGCGCTCCTGCAGCAGCTCGGCCTCGTAGTCGTTGACGGTGACCCAGGTGGCCTGCTCGATAAAGCGGGTGAGGTCGCCGCCATCAAACATGGGCAGGCCCTGGCCGGGATCGAAGATGAAGGGGATGCCCGCCTCGGCGAACTGGGTGGCGTGCTCGATCATTCCTTCGCGCCCGTCCGGCGAGACAATGCCCAGCTTGACGCCCCCGGCTTCCTCCACCCGGTTCTCGTGAGCGTAACCCATGGCCCCCGGATGAAAGGCGGTGATCTGGTTGTCGTCCATGTCGGTGGTGATAAAAGCCTGGGCGGTGTACTCCTCCTTGAGTTCCCTGATGTGGGTGCGGGGAATGCCGCATTCGTCCAGCCAGGCGGCGTAGGGCGCAAAGTCCTTGCCCACCGTTGCCATGGGCAAAGGCTCGCCCCCCAAGAGTTTCAAGCCATAGGCAATGTTGCCGGCGCAGCCGCCGAATTCGCGCCGCAGCTCGGGCACCAGAAAGGAGACACTCAAAATATGCACCTTGTCCGGCAGAATATGGTTTTTGAATTTGTCGTGAAACACCATGATGGTGTCGAAAGCATAAGAGCCGCAGATCAAAGCGGTCATGTCACATTCTCCCCAAATCGAGTAAGCCGTGATAAAGCCATTAACCCTGCGCGATCATCCCGCCTGTGGCCAAACCCAAACAACCGTCAGCCCAACACCAGCGCCCATACCAGCACCACGTTGGCCAGGGCCAGCAACACCGCGGCGGAACCCATGTCCTTGGCCCGGCCTGAGAGCTGATGGTGCTCGGGACCGATGCGGTCCACGACGGCTTCGATGGCGGAGTTAAGCAGCTCCACGATCAGCACCAGCATCACGCTGCCCAGCAGCGCCGCCCGCGCCACCCCGCTCTCTCCCAGCCACAAGCCCAGCGGCATCAGCCCCGCCGCCAGAATCACTTCAAAGCGAAAGGCGGCCTCTTTGCGCCAAGTGGCCCGCAGGCCCGCCAGAGAATAGCCCGCCGCCCGCTGCAACCGGGACGGCGAATACCAGCGATGGTCGCCACTCATTGCGGCCGCCAGGCCACATCCAGCTCGCGCGCCGCCTTGACGTCGTCCAGCCGCCGCAGCGGCAGCGTGTGGGGGGCAGTGGTGACTGTCTCCGGCGTGCGCTGCGCCTCTTGCCGGATCCGGACCATGGCGTCGACAAAGCGGTCCAGGGTGGCCTTGTCTTCCGTCTCGGTGGGCTCGATGAGGAAGCACTCGGGCACCAGCAGGGGGAAATAGGTGGTGGGAGCGTGAACGCCGTAGTCCAGCAGGCGCTTGGCCACGTCCCGGGCAGTGACGCCCTGCTCCCGGGCCAGCCGTTTCAGGGTCAAAATGAATTCATGGGTGGCGCGGCGCCGGGGAAAGGCGGCCTCGAAACCGGCCTCTTGCAGGCGCGCCAGCAGATAATTGGCATTGAGCGTGGCGAACTCTGCCACCCGTTCCATGCCTTCCCGCCCCAGCAGGCGGGCGTAAACGTAGGCCCGCAGCAGCACGCCCACATTGCCCATGAAAGCGGACAACCGGCCGATGGTGGCGGGGCGGTCCGCTTCGGTGAGCCAGCGAAAGCGCCCGCCCTCGCGGCCCACCACGGGCACAGGCAGATAGGGTTCGAGGCGGGCGTTCACCGCCACCGGACCGGCCCCCGGCCCGCCGCCGCCATGGGGGGTGGAGAAGGTTTTGTGCAGATTCAAATGCACCACATCGAACCCCATGTCACCGGGCTTGACCTTGCCCAGGATGGCGTTGAGGTTGGCGCCATCGTAATAGAGCAGGCCGCCCGCGCCGTGGACGATGGCGGCGATTTCCCGGATGCGCCGTTCGAACACCCCCAGAGTGGACGGATTGGTGAGCATGATGCCCGCCGTGTGCGGCCCCACTGCGGCGCCAAGCGCCACCAGGTCCACATCCCCCTCCGCGTCCGTGGGAATCTCCCGCACCCGGTAACCGCACATCACCGCGGTGGCGGGATTGGTGCCGTGGGCGGCGTCGGGCACGAGGATCTCCGTCCGGCCGCCGTCGCCGCGGGCCTGGTGATAGGCGCGGATCATGGCCACCCCGGCGAATTCCCCCTGGGCCCCGGCCATGGGGGTGAGGGACACCGCCGTCATGCCGGTGACATCCTTCAAGATTTCCTGCAACTCATGCAGACAGGCCAGCACCCCCTGGCCCAGCACCGCCGGCGCCAGGGGATGGCGCCCGCGCAGGCCCGGCAGCAGCGCCAGGGTATTGCACACCCGGGGGTTGTATTTCATGGTGCACGAACCCAGGGGGTAGAAATGGGTGTCGATGGAAAAATTCCCTTGCGACAAGCGGGTGAAATGACGCACCGCCTGCAACTCGGACACCTCCGGCAGCAGGGGGGGGCGGGTGCGCATGAGCTGCGCGGGAATATCGCTGACCGGGGCCTCCGCAGCGGGGGCCAGGCCCGGCGCGCGGCGGCCGGGCCGGGACTGCTCAAAGATCAACATGGCGCCGTTGTCCTGCATGGCTTGCATGGGAAAATCACAAGGCCGCCAGGGCCTTGTCGTAATTGGGCTCCTGGGCGATGTCCGCTACCAGTTCGGTGTAGACCACCTGGTCATGCTCGTCGATGGCCACCACGGCGCGGGCGGTGATGCCCGCCAGGGGGCCGTCCACCAGCAGCACGCCGTAGTCCTTGGCAAACTTGCGCGAGCGCATCATGGACAGGGTGTGGGCCTGACTGAGCCCCTCGGAGGTGCAAAAACGGCTCTGGGCGAACGGGAGATCGGCGGAAATGGTGAGCACCACCACGTCCTCGCGCCCCTTGCTCAGTTCGGCAAATTTACGGCAGGAGGTGGCACACACGGCCGTGTCCAGACTGGGCACGATGTTGAGCAGTTTCTTCCTGCCGGCGTAATCGCCAAGATGCACCTCGTTGAGTTCGGCATCCACCAGGTGAAAATCCGGTGCCGCACTGCCCACGGCGGGCAGCTCGCCGCTGGTGTGAATCTCGCTGCCTTTTAATGTAACGGTTGCCATGGTGCATCTCCTTGTGGCCGGATGGCGCAGCGGGCGTCCTTGTCCCGGACACCGGCCCGCTAAGTGGCAAGTATAGCCCCGAGCCGGTCAGCGTAGCGGGCCAGGTCGGCGTCGCTCTTGGTTTCGGTGGCACACACCAACAGCGCCTCACCCAGTTCCGGGTAGTGCTGTTTGAGGTCCACCCCGCCCACGATGCCCCCCTCCGCCAGGCGCGCCAGCACGACATCCACCGGCTGCACCAGCCGCAGCGCCACCTCATGGAAGAAGGGCCCCGGGAACACCCGCTCGACACCGTCCAGGGCACACAGAGCCTGGGTCAGGGCCAGGGCGCGCTCATGGCAGCACCGCGCCACCCGCGCCAGGCCGGCCGCCCCCAGCAGGGAGAGGTAAAGCGTGGCGGCGGTGACCATCAGGCCCTGGTTGGTGCAGATGTTGGAGGTGGCCTTGGAGCGGCGGATGTGCTGTTCGCGGGCCTGCAGCGTGAGGGTGAAGCCGGGACGGCCATCGGCATCCACGGTGCGCCCGACCAAGCGCCCCGGCAGTTGCCGCACATGGATCTCCCGGCAGCACAGAAAACCGAAATAAGGACCGCCGGAGGACAATGGCACCCCCAGGGGCTGGCCCTCCCCGCAGGCGATGTCCGCCCCTTTCGTCCCCCATTCGCCCGGCGGCTTGAGCAGCGCCAGGGCCACCGGATTGACCAGGGCGATGGCCAGAGCACCGTGGGCATGGGCCCAGTCGGTTAGGATATCCACCTCCTCCAGGGCGCCAAAATAGTTGGGCTGGGGAATAACCAGGGCCACACAGTCCTGCCCCGTCCGCCCCTCCAGGGCAGCCACCGGCATCACCCCGCTGCCACCATCGAAAGGCAGTTCCACCACCTCGATGCCCTGGTGACGGGTGATGACCCGCACCACCTCGCGGTAATGAGGATGAACGGTGGCCGGCATCAAGACCCGCCGGGAGCGCGAGTGGCGGTTGGCGCGCACGGCCATGAGCACCGCCTCTGCCAGGGCCGTGGCACCGTCGTAGAGCGAGGCATTGGACACCTCCAGGGCGGTGAGGCTGGCCATCATGGACTGGTACTCGTAGAGAATCTGCAGATTGCCCTGACTGGCCTCGGCTTGGTAGGGGGTGTAGGCGGTGTAGAACTCGCCCCGGGTGGCAAGCTCCCACACCGCCGCCGGAATATAGTGCTCGTAGGCCCCGCCCCCGGCAAAGCACAAGGGGGTGCCGTCGGCGGCGGCACGCTCGTGCATCAGCCGGGCGATGTCCATCTCCGACAGGCCCGGCGGCACCGCCGCCAGACGGCTGCGCAGGGCCGCGGGAATCTCGTTGAACAGCTCCTCGGTGCTGGCCACACCGATGGCGGCCAGCATCTCCGCAACGTCCTGTTCCGTATGGGGGATGAAAGGCATGGAGCAACCTCGTCTCAAAGCGCTCCGGCAGGCAGAGCCCGCCGGAACAGGGGCCGGGCCGGGGGACGGCTTTTCCCTGCCGCGACCGGCGCCGCGCTCAGTCTTCGTCTTCGTTTTCGATTTGTTCGCGGTAGGCCCCGGCGTCCAGCAGGCCTTCCACCTCACCCGCGGCCCGGAGGCGGAACAGCCAGCCTTTACCGTAAGGGTCTTTGTTCACCAGCTCGGGGGCGTCCGTCAGCTGCTCGTTCACGGCGACGACTTTCCCCGCCAGGGGGCTGTAGACGTCCGAGGCGGCCTTGACCGATTCCACCACCGCGCATTCCTCCCCCGCCGCCACGGCGCGCCCCACCTCGGGCAGCTCCACATACACCATGTCGCCCAGCAAGTCCTGGGCATGGTCGGTGACGCCCACGGTGTAGCTGCCGTCTTCCTCTTGCCTGAGCCACTCGTGGCTCTTGCTGTAGTGCAGGTCCGCCGGAATCTCGCTCATGGTCTCCTCCCTCGTTTGATGCAATCACTACTCAACATCGATACAGGGCCGGCCGCGGCGGACGAAAGGCGGCTGCACCACGCGCGCGGGCAGGGCCCTGCCCCGCACCTCCACCTCGCAGCGCCCCCCCACGTCGGCGCGCAGCCGCGCCAGGGCAATGGCCCGGCCCAGGGTGGGGGAAAAACTGCCGCTGGTGATTTCACCCACAGCCTCACCGTTCTTGATGACGGTTTGCCGGCCCCGCAGCACGCCCTTGCCCTCCAGCACCAGCCCCACCCAGCGGGCACTGTCGCCCCGCTGTTGTTGTGCTGCCAGGGCGGCACGGCCGATGAAATCGCGCGCCTCCGGCTGCCAGGCGACGGTCCAGGCGAGGCCGCAGTCCAGCGGCGTGGTATGCTCGTCCATGTCGGTGCCGTACAGATTCAAGCCCGCTTCCAGCCGCAAGGTGTCGCGCGCACCCAAGCCCACCGGCCGCACCCCGGCATCCCGCAACCGGCGCCACGCCGCCACGGCCTGCCCGGCGGGGAGGATGATCTCACAACCGTCCTCCCCCGTGTAACCGGTGCGGGCGATGAACCACTCCCCCACCACCACGAAACTGAACGGCTTTTGCAGGACGGTGGCGGCAGCCACGGCCTCACCCAGGGCCGCCCCGGTTTTGACACAGGCCATGGGACCTTGCACGGCGATCATGGCAAGATCGGCGCGCTCCTCGACGCCGACGTCAAAGGCGACAGCCTGGGTTTGCAGCCAGGCCAAATCCCGAACGCGGGTGGCGGCGTTGACCACCAGGCGGTAGCGGCGCTCGTCGAAATAGTAGACGATGAGATCATCCAGCACGGCACCCTGCGCATTGAGCATGCAACTGTACAGGGCGCGGCCGGGGGCTTTGAGCCTGGCCACGTCATTGGCCAGCAGATAGCGGAGGAAATCCTGCGCCTGCGGTCCGGCCAGGTCCACCACGGTCATGTGGGAGACGTCGAACAGGCCGGCGTCGCGACGGACCTGATGATGCTCCTCGACTTGGGAGCCATAGTGCAAGGGCATGTCCCAGCCGCCGAAATCGATCATTTTCGCCCCGGCAGCCACATGCTCGTCATAAAGCGGAGTTTTCTGTCCCACGCCTCACCCGACAATAACAAGGCACCGCGCGGCGGTCGCCGGCGGCGCCCCTCTGTCCGGGTACCTGAGAGCGTCAGCCCCTTCGGTGGGCCGCAGGATCCTCCCCGGCCGCTCTCCAGAGTCCACCTAGGCCGCCCCAGTACGAGGGCGGTCCTGGCTCCACGGTCCTTTTGCCTGAGCGTTTCCGGGCGGGTTGCGCCTTCGGCGCCCCGTGTTGGGGACGGGGTCTCTCCCGGGGAGCGGGTGATAGGGGCACACTATACAAAGGCCGGACCCGAAAACCAAGGGGCTGGGAGGCCTGCCCCGTTCCCGACAGATCGTCTTGCCACCTCGCCACTGTTTAAGGCTTATAAGGCACCCGGACGGCGTATCCACGCATCCGGCAATCACCTGATGTGGTTGCTGAAGATCGGACCGGCCCGCACTTGCCACAGGACCTGTTGAATCAGACGCTCGGTCATGGGCGTCCCCGCTTCCGCCCGGCTTCGACAAGCCCACGCGCCGTACGGGCGGTGACCAGTCTGTGGTGCGCCGGGGCTGGCGCACAATCGAGTAGGAGGCGGGGTCACCCCCGCCGTCCTCTCACACCACCGGACGTGCGGTTCCGCATCCGGCGGTTCATGAGACACACTGGAGTCGTCGCACCGTATCGAGCAGCGACACCAGCCCCAAACGATCAAAGTAGGCCTT